>JAEXOY010000002.1 GCA_023439045.1 Bacillota bacterium
CCTTTGTTTATATAAATGCGGTTGGCGAACCTGCAAATATTTTAACAAAGGAGATTTTTATTTTCTACTCAAAGCTGTAAGCTTCTCAGAACCACGTGTATAACACGTGGTATTCGTTACACAATAAAAAAAGAGAATACGCCTAGTTGGCCTATTCTCTTTAATCGTTAATAAATGTTTATCTTATAAATGTAATAAACTATATAAATACTAATAATACATATCTTTATTACTTTAACTCTATACTTTGAATCTTTTTATCGTTCTTAATTATACTATATTTAGTATCCTTCTTCCATTCGTCCATCTTTACTGAGAAATCAGTATTAAACTTCGTGTTTTGAAGTGTAGACTTAATTGTATCTTTTACAGTGTCATAGGATTGTTCTTCTCTCTTTTCAACCTTCATAACATGATAACCAACCTCTGTTTCTGCAATCCCCGATTCGCCAACCTTTAATTTAAAGGCCATATCTTTAAACTCCTCAAGGTAAGAATCGTTCTTGGTAAATGAATATTCACCCTTGTTTGTTGTTACGCCAGGATCTTCAGAGTTCTTTTCTGCAAGAGCCCTGATATCTTCGCCAGCTTTAACCTTTAGAAGGATCTCATCAGCCTTTGCCTTTGCTTCCTTCTTTTTGCCCTCTGAAAGTGGCTCATTATTGTCATCAACAGTCTTGAATAGAACATGAACTACTGTTACCTTATCAAAATCTGTTTTATTCTCATCATAATATTTCTTGGCATCATCATCAGATATTGTAACTTTTTGAAGCTCCGCCTGTAAATATTTATTTCCTAAATATATCTGAGAATAAATGTCTTTAAAGTCATTAAGTGTAATACCATATGCTGCTCTAATCTCCTTGTCAGCGTCAGCTTTACTACCATACTGCTGTATAAAGGAATTGATGATTGAATCAACCGCTTCCTTGTCTTCCTTTTCCATTTTAATACCTTGTTCTTCAGCTTGTGATAACTGAATCTTTGTATTTTGAAGCATATCCAATGCTAGCTTTCTAACTGTCTCTGCTGCTGTTTCACCTGTTGTATTTACAGTTGTTTTCTCCCAGTCGATAGTGTCAGTAGATGCTTTGCCGTTATCTTGTAAAAACTGTTGTTTAGCCGCTTCAAGGTAATATGTGTATTCTGCCTTTGAAACTTTCATTCCATTAATTTCTGCTACGCTACTAGTTGCATTAAAAATCAATATTCCAGCCACTATTGCTATTGCTATGACTGCAACTGCTATTGATATTCCAATAATAAGGCCCTTGCGGCCCTTTCTTACTTCCATGTTTTCATTTCCCAAAGGTTATCTCTCCCTTATTTTTATTCTAGGCTTGTACTAATTTACTACACAAATACATGGTTACGACTTTTATTATATTCAATTATTGCTTACTCTGCAATTTAATAATGTCTTGTAATAAAATTTTAATATTTATCAAGATATCCTTCCCATTCAAATTATCAATTTTAAATGATAAATAAGGATTGCTGCTAGCATTAAACATTATCCTTCTGGGGTATTTGTCCATCAATGCTCCTACATGCATAAACATCTCATTTTTACCACTTTTCATTATTAACATAATAATATTGTCTTTTTGGACAATAGAAATAAATTTACATTTCTGTGCCATTGCTTTTATAAGTGCTATATCCATGAGATTTTCCACTTCCTCAGGTATATCACCATACCTATCGAGCAACTCATCTCTAATATCAATAACATCATTTTCATTATCTATGATTGCTATTTTTTTATACATATCTATTTTTAAGTCTTCCGAGGATATATAATCATTGTCAATATAAGCACTAACTCCAATGTCTATTGATACCTCTTCCTGTATAGGAGAAGCAGAGTCGCCCCCTAATTCTCTTACAGCTTCATCCAATAGCTTGCAATACATTTCATACCCTACGGTTTCCATATGACCGTGCTGTTCTGGGCCTAGTAGATTACCTGCACCTCGTATTTCCAAATCTCTCATTGCTATCTTGAAACCCGAACCAAACTCTGTAAATTCCTTTATTGCTTGAAGCCTTTTTTCTGCAACTTCGGACAGGGCTTTATCTCTTTTGTAAGTAATATATGCGTAAGCAAGCCTGTTTGATCTGCCAACTCTCCCTCTAATCTGATACAACTGTGATAAGCCCATCCTATCAGCATCTTCTACGACAATGGTGTTTACATTTGGCATATCCAAACCCGATTCTATTATTGTTGTACATACTAGAACATCATATTCACCACTAATAAAGTCAAACATAATGCTCTCCAGCTCTTTTTCATTCATTTGTCCATGGGCTGAAGCAACTCTAGCTTCGGGCACAAGTGCTTTTATTTCATTTACCTTGAGCTCGATGCCCCTAACCCTGTTATACAGATAGAATACCTGCCCTTTTCTAGCAAGCTCACGCATTATGCCGTCTTTAATAAGCTCGGCATTATGCTCCATAACATAAGTCTGTACAGGATACCTCTCTTCAGGTGGATCTTCCAACACACTAATATCTCTGATGCCCACCAAGGACATATGGAGTGTTCTGGGTATTGGTGTAGCAGTAAGTGTAAGTACGTCTACATCAGGTTTTATTGTTTTGATCCTTTCTTTATGTGTAACTCCGAATCGTTGTTCTTCGTCCACCACCAATAATCCTAAGTCTTTAAACTCCAGGTCCTTCTGTAATAAGCGATGCGTCCCTACTAGTATATCCACATTTCCGGACTTAACCGCCTTAATTATCTTTTTTTGCTCCATAGCAGTCCTAAACCTACTTATTACTTCAACCGTCACAGGGAAGTCCTGCATTCTTTTTTTGAAGTTCTCATATACCTGCTGCGCCAATATTGTTGTAGGTACTAGATAAGCAACCTGCTTTCCGTCCATGACCGCTTTAAAAACAGCTCTTATGGCTACTTCGGTTTTGCCATAGCCCACATCGCCACATAGCAGCCTGTCCATGAGACGATGAGATTCCATATCCTTTTTGATTTCTTCAATGCATTTTAGCTGGTCGTCCGTTTCGTCATAGGGAAAAAGCTCTTCAAATTGTTTTTGCCATACAGTATCAACTGAAAAAGCATGACCTCTAGCTGACTGTCTCTTCGCATAAAGCTTGATAAGCTCCGCAGCAAGCTCCCTCAACGATTCCTTTACCCTGCTCTTGGTTTTTGCCCAATCTGTGCCCCCTAGCTTGTTGACCTTGGGGAGCTTGCCTTCCGAGCCAATATACTTCTGAATGAGATCCAGCTGATTAGTAGGGATATACAGGAATGCCCCTTCCTGATACCTAATCTTCAAATAATCTCTTTTTATTTCCCCAACAGTCAGTTTCTCAAGACCAATATATTGTCCTATACCATGTGCAGTATGCACTACGAAATCTCCAACCGCCAAATCCGAAAAGGCTTTAATTTTGTTGCCTTCTCGCTTCGCTTTAGCTTTTTTGACCCTTTTATCCTGTCCAAAAACCTCTTTATCGCTTATAACCACCAAAGAACAGCCTGGGTATTCAAAGCCCTTCTGAACACTTCCGTGTGTGACAACTATTTGTCCTTTGGGCAGTTCTCTGTCAAAACTATCCTGATAGGATGAGATAATGTCTGAGGTTGTGAGTGTTTCAACAAGTCTGTGCCCTCTTCCCTTAGGACCCGATAGTACAATGATACGATAGTTTTTACTCTTTAATCTTATAATGTCCTCAATCAACAGTTCCATATGATTTTGATAGGAGTTACCTGACCTGCAAGGAAAGGAAACCTGTGCAAATGGAGAAAGCATTGAGTTGTCTGATGAAATTGCTGCTAGGGTAATTACTTTGAAGAGCTTTACCTGCTCTAGTATGGTGTCTAATTTTATTGTCCATGAAGCACTATTGGGCAATAAGTATCCCTTTTCAAGCATGCCCTTAGCCATCTCTTCTTGCTCTAATACAACATTTTCAATTCTCTGTCTCAATCTGCTGGTTTCATCAACCACTATAATACTATCTTTATCAATATAGTCCAAAATACAAGCAGGATATTGCAATATATATGGTATATACTTATCTATACCCGCAAAATAGTGGTGTTCTTCTAGCTGCTCTATATCCTCTTCTATCTTTGAGGTAAGAACCTTAACAATATCGTCCTGTCCTTTTTTCTTTTGTTTATTGGAGTATTGGGACAGATCCTTTCTTATTTTTGCAACAATTTCCTCTTTATTTTCATTTTCGTAGACTATGTCCCTAGCTGGCACAAGCGTACAATTTTCAATAGAATCTATAGACCTTTGCGTTTGACTGTCAAAACTCCTTATTGAGTCAACCTCAGTGTCAAAAAGCTCTATTCTAACAGGGTTTTCTTCATTTACAGGAAATATATCTATAATACCGCCCCTGACGGCAAACTGGCCTTTTCCCTCAACTGTGACGACTCTCTCATAACCATACAATACGAGCTTCTGAGATATTTCTTGTATGTCAATATCCATGCCTTGTGATATCTCGATAATGCCCTCTCTAAATAATTGCTTTGAGGATACCATCTGTATCAAAGCTTCTGCAGGTATAACTGCAGCTTTGAAATCCTGCCTTACAAACCTAAGCATGGCATTAACTCTTTGATACATATAGTCATTGCTTCTAGCCTCGATATTATAGAGCATTATTTCCTTACTAGGAAAGAACACTACGTCCCTTTCTCCGAAAAAGAAGCAGAAGTCCTCATATGCCTTTCTTGCATGCATTTCGTTATATGCAATATAAACTACTCTCTTAGTGCTGTGAACCGAAAGAGAATACGACAAATGGACCTTCTGAGAATCAGAAGGCCCTATTACAGATACGGCTCCCCTATATTTTTCTATATAGTTAAGTAATTGGGTGTATTCACTTAGTTCTAGTAACGGGTCTATCAAAAAATTCATCTTACTCTCCGATACTTAGCTGTTAAAGGTATTCATTGCTTCTGCAACACCTCTTGCTGCTATCATTATAGCTGCATTTGCAGCCATTTCAATGCTTTTATTTATTATTTCCCTATCAGCCTTAGAAAATTTACTCAATACGTAGTCCGCTAAATCCCATTTTTCAGGAGCTCTGCCAATACCTATTCTGACTCTGGGAAAATCTTGGGACTGTAGCTGATAAATCACTGATTTCATTCCGTTGTGAGTACCTGAACTTCCTTTAGGCCTCACCCTAATTTTCCCTGGCTCTAAATCAATGTCATCATATATAATAATTATATTTTCAACCGGTATCTTATACCATGCTACAATATCTCGTACTGTTTCGCCGCTTAAGTTCATAAAGGTCTGAGGTTTGCAAAGAATGATTTTTTTACCTTCTACCTCACCTTCGCCGTAAATAGACTTAAAACCTATTTTGGAAACCCTAATTCCCAACTTTGCTGATAAATAGTCTATTGTATCAAAGCCGACATTATGCCTTGTATTGTCATATCTAGACCCTGGATTCCCTAGCCCTACAATTATATATATGTCGGTTGCTATAGATATACCTATGTCCAACCTCTCCCTTCTCATAGTATTTTACACCTGTTCATCAAAGAAAATATCCACACACAATCTTATCTTGATAAGCCAAAAGGACGGTTCAAGTAAAGAACCGCCCAATATTATTATTGCTAATATTAAATCTGTGTAAACAATGTGCTAATGGATATGTCTCCATAAATTCTTTCTATTGCTTCAGCAAAAACCGGAGCAACCGAGATAGTCTTTATTTTACTAATCTTCTTTTGCTCGCTTAGAGGAATAGTATTGAGCACTACCATCTCTTTAATATCGGAATTATTAATCCTCTCAATAGCAGGTCCTGATAGCACAGCATGTGTACAGCTAGCATATACTTCCTTAGCCCCTGCCTCTATTAATGCCTGAACACCATTTACAATGGTCCCTCCGGTATCAATAAGGTCATCTATTAACACTACCTTCTTGTTTCTTACATCACCAATAATGTTCATAATTTCACATACGTTTGCTTTTGGACGACGCTTATCAATAATTGCAAGAGGGCAATCAAGTCTTTCTGCAAGCTTTCTTGATCTAGTAACACTGCCAACGTCAGGTGAAACAACAACTAAATCATCATGGCCTTCAAACTTTTCCTTGAAATATTCTGCAAGCAATGGTCCTCCTAGCAAGTGATCCAGCGGAATATCAAAGAAGCCCTGAAGCTGTGCTGCATGTAGATCCATAGTCAAAATTCTGTCCGCACCTGCAACTGTTAACAAGTTTGCAACCAGCTTTGCTGAAATAGGATCCCTTGCTCTTGCCTTTCTATCCTGTCTGGCATATCCAAAGTATGGCATAACAGCTGTAATTCTTCCTGCTGAAGCTCTCTTCAACGCGTCTATCATAACAAGAAGCTCCATTAAATTGTCATTAACAGGCTCACAAGTTGATTGAATAATAAAAACGTCAGAACCTCTAACTACCTCTCCAATATTAACAGCACTTTCACCATCACTAAATTTCCCAACACTTGCAATTCCTACAGGTATACCTATTCTTTCTGCAATTTCATTTGCCAACTGGCGGTTTGAATTTCCTGCAAAAATCTTAATATCCTTTCCATGCAAATTCATTTCAAAGTCTCCTTCTTTTTTCTATTGTTTTTATTATTAAATCATTCTCTTTTCATACCCTTTTTAATTACCCAATCTTCTTTGTTAACTTGGCGTTCACGCGCAATAGCTAAAGCATTTTCAGGCACTTCATCAGTAATAGTCGACCCAGCTGCTATATACGCACCATTCTTTACCACAACAGGTGAAACTAAATTTACATTACAGCCGATGAATGAGTTATCTCCAACAATAGTCTTATTCTTGCTCTTTCCATCGTAATTAACAAAAACAACACCACATCCTATATTTACATTTTCTCCTACCTCAGCATCTCCAACATAACTAAGGTGAGAAATCTTTGTTCTATCACCAATAATTGATTTCTTTATTTCTACAAAGTCTCCAATCTTAACCTTGTTTCCAACTTTACTACCTGGGCGCAGGTAAGCAAATGGGCCAATATGAGTATCACTCCCAACAGTACTGTCTACTATTACAGAATTTGCGACCTCGGTCCCATCTTCTACTTTACAATTTGACACTCTAGTATTTGGACCAATAATACAGTTTTCGCCTATTATAGAACTCCCCTCTATAATAGTATTCGGTAAAATAATAGTATCCATTCCTATTGCTACACCAGCATCAATATAAGTTGAAGCTGTATCCACAATAGTTACACCGTCCTTCATAATGTCTGAAAGGATTCTGTGTTTGAGTTCATTATTAACAACTGCCAAGTCACTTCTTGTTGTTACTGCCAGTAACTCATTATTTGCTTCTTTGAGGCTAAATACCTTCTTCTGCATTGATTGAAAAATATCTTGGATTATTTCTCTGTTAATCTCTACAATTTTGGAATCCTTTATCTCCGAAACAAAAAAGCCTGAGTCAAAAGCATATACTCCTCCACTACTGCTTTTTAATGCAGTCGCATGGTTTTGCTCAAAGGTATGCTTATTTACAAGCTTCTTGATAGAATCCGGTTGTATAAGTGGCTGATTAGCCCATGTTATCAGAACTACATCCGCCATGGAAATATCCTCAAGTTTGGTATCTATACGCAAAGTATCTAAAAATACAATCTTATTTGATACTTCACTAAATACCTGTTCGGACCATTCTCTTAATGTTTTTCCAAATGCCTTGTGCTGATAAACAGGTGTTTTGGACTTAAACCTATCACTATTTTCAGATAAGACTAAAGTAATTATACTGTTCATGAAAATTCTCCCAACGTGATTTTACAGGTAATATTCTCTCACTTTTATTACTTAATTTCAACCAAAAGTAGAAAAATTATATTAAGTACAAAAAAAAAGATACGATAGTATCTTTTTTTGTTAATTATTATTCAAATTTATTCCTGAATACTATTAAAACTTTCCAAAATTGCTGTTTGTATTTTTTCTCTAGTGCTGGCGTTAATAGGATGAGCAATGTCTCTAAATTCTCCATCTGGAGTTTTTCTACTAGGCATTGCAATAAATAATCCATTCTGACTTTCAATAATTTTGATGTCGTGTACAACAAATTCATTGTCGAACGTTACTGAAACAACAGCTTTCATCTTTCCTTCTGCATCGATTTTCCTTATACGGATGTCTGTAATTTCCATAGTGACGAACCTCCAAGATATATTATGTATAATACAATTATTCGCCATAATATTTATTATTCCTGCTAAATCCGCCATTTTTTTTAAAATTATTGTACTTTTTTTACTATATTATCAATTTACCCTTATTTTTTTAGTAATTCGGGCTGATATCTATTACATTTGTCCCTTTATCTTGTAAATCTGACATATTATTCAATGTAACTAGGGAATAATAATTTTCAACCAACTTTTTATTAGGTTGGTTTGTCTCAATCAACACCCCAATTCCAACAACTTCACTTTCAAACTGCTTTGCCAACTCTAGTATTCCTGTAGCAGTGCCGCCACCCTTCATAAAATCATCTATAAACAAGATTTTCGAAAAACGCTTAAGAGACCTCATAGGAAGAACCATAGTCTGGATTTTCTTTGAAGAACCCGATAAATAGTTTATATTTACAGATGCTCCATCTGTAGCCTCATTGTAATGTCTAACAATTACAAGAGGTACATTGAGATATTGTGCTGTTGCAAACGCAAGAGGTATGCCCTTTGTTTCAACAGTAATTACATAATCAAGTTCAATACAAGAGAACTTACTCGCAAACATCATTGCTATCTTATTAACCCATTCGGGACTATAAATGATATCAAGCATAAATAGGTAGCCCCCCGGTAATAGCCTTTCAGGTTTACAGAGCTCAAGGGATAGTTCCTGTAGCGTCTCCTGAATTACTTCCTCCGACATAGCAGGTACATACTTGACACCGCCTGATGCACCGGGTATCGTAACAATATTTCCCAAACAATTCTTGTTAAAGGTTTTTTCCAATATATCCAGATCTTCACTTATAGTTGACTTAGCAGAGCCGAACATTTCAGAAAAGTATCCTAGAGTAAATATTTTGTTTGGATTATCGCACAATGTTTTAATTATAACAGCAAGTCTTTCATTTCTTTGGATTTTCTCCATATGGTCTCCTCGGTTTTATATGTTTACATTATTCTTATTATACATGATAATCATGAATAATAAAACTCAATATTTAATTATTATTCGGTTATTTTTTATTGTTTTTAGTACATATCAATATATCGCTATATTAATTATTTACAACTTATAGACATATACTATAGTTGAAATGTAAAATTATTAATAAATTAGAAAAATTCATTATTGACCTTTTACAATAGTGAAAATATAATGTATTATTTGTATGGTATGACTAATGATAATTTTGTTAATATATATAGTATAATTTTGCCAAACGGCTGTGTTTTTAAAGGAGTGTTTATATTTTGAATAGTAATTTAACCCTGTTGGATTCAAAAGATATAAAAAAAGTACATTTTATCGGTATAGGCGGTTCAAGTATGAGCGGCCTTGCAGAGATTTTAATGAGCCTGGGCTATAAGGTATCCGGCTCTGATATTAAGGCATCTAAGGCTACTCAAAAGCTTGAAAAACTAGGAGCAGAGGTTTTTATAGGCCACAGTTCGGAAAACATCAATGACCAAGATCTTATTGTATATACAGTAGCCGTTAAGGAAGAAAATCCTGAAATGGTCAAAGGCCGTGAGTTGGGCATCAAAATTATAGATAGAGCTGAACTTTTAGGGCTTCTTATGAAACAGCACAATTTCGGTATAGCGGTATCAGGTACTCATGGAAAAACAACAACCACTTCAATGATTACTACTATAATGATGGAAGCAAAGCTTGATCCTACAGCACATATAGGTGGTGAGTTGGATTGCATAGGTGGAAATACCTTAATAGGTAATTCTGAATATTTTATTACAGAGGCGTGTGAGTATTACGGTAGCTTTTTGAAGTTCTTCCCCTTTATGGCGGTTATTCTAAACATAGAGGTTGATCACGTAGATTATTTTAAAGACCTTAATCATATAAAGGATACATTTAATAAATTTATTTCGCTTGTGCCAAGTAACGGATATGTCGTTGCATGTGCAGATGATGCCAACACATTAAGTGTTGTATCAGACAAAAACTGTAATATAGTGACATATGGAATAAAGAATAAGGCAAATTGGACAGCTCAAAACATAACCTTTAGTGATATGGGATTTGGGCGCTATGATTTAAATTATAACGATGAATTCATAGATAGCATTTGTCTTTCTGTGCCAGGGATACATAATATAAGTAACTCCTTGGCAGCAATTGCAGCATGCTATACCTGCGGGTGTTCGATAGAAAGTATTAAGTCGGGGCTTTTGAGCTTTGGTGGAAGCCACAAGAGATTTGAATTAAAAGGACTTGTTGATGATATCAAGGTTATTGACGATTATGCCCACCACCCTTCAGAGGTAAAGGCTACTTTAGATGCTGCACAGGGTACACATCACAATAAAATATGGTGTGTTTTCCAACCTCATACCTATACTAGAACAAAAGCCTTTATTTCGGACTTTGCCGGAGCATTTAGTAAC
Organism: Bacillota bacterium; assembly: GCA_023439045.1. Classification (GTDB taxonomy): domain Bacteria; phylum Bacillota; class Clostridia; order Acetivibrionales; family DSM-1351; genus Ruminiclostridium. The sequence goes on from JAEXOY010000002.1 coordinate 10,647, forward strand.
GCTGACAATGTAATAATCACAGATATATATGCTGCTCGCGAAAAAGACCCTGGAGACATTCATGCAAGCAAACTTGCGGATTTGATTAGAGAAAAAGGGAGAAATGTTATATACATCTCTGACTTTCAGGATATAGCCAAATATCTCGATGAAAATGTTATGCCCGATGATTTAATTCTCACAATGGGTGCTGGAGATATTGTTCGAGTAGGAGAGATGTTCCTAAATATCAGAGCTAATAAGTAGATGTAATGCTCATACTAACAGTCTTTGTTTAAGGTAAGATAAACACGGCTTATAAAGGGGGAGGAATAAAACACTGGCATAATGTACAGTGTTTCATTTCTCCCCTTTATATTAAAATAAAATATAAATGTTTTTAGCGATGACTAGACATATTATTTGACCTTGGTCATGGCAAACTTGATAATACCCTCTGCTGCAACCTTATCTTCTACCCTCGCAACTACCTTTGCCTTCGTCACACCTAGCTTTGACATGAGTATCTCTGCTTCAAGTATAAGAATATCTCCTGGAACTACCTGGTTTTTAAACTTCATTTCTTCAATGCCTGCAAACACGCCTAATTTGCCCTTGTTATCTTCTATAACAGCAACAGCAAGACCTGCTGTTTGGGCAAGCGCTTCCACAATCAAAACACCTGGCATTATTGGATATTCAGGGAAATGTCCCTGAAAGAAGGGTTCATTTGCTGATACATTTTTTTGTGCCACCACTCTTTTTCCTGCTTCTAACTCAAGCACCTTATCGACAAATAAAAACGGATATCTATGTGGCAGCAGTTCTCTTATTTCCTTATTTGATAACATCATCTCACCTCAAAGCACTCAATATGGCCATAAACATAATGAACATAGCTCAGTTATGTTTTGTTATAAAGTAGACTTACTAAGCTTGTAACAATAGCTAAAAGACATAGGTCCCTCAACATAATAATAATTATGACCTGGTTATATATATTCTACACCTATACGTTAAATCCTCTTATATTTAGACTGTGTGAAAAATAAAATTTACAAAAAGCAAATGGCTTAGTTTTCCATTTAACCCCTTAGTATTGCAAACTGTCTGTCTTAATCCTTACAAACAGCGCTCCCCCAAGAGGTCTTTCAACACCTCTGTCCGATGGCTTGTTAACAAGCTTGCCATCAACAATCATCTGGGAGGACGCACCTCCATCTAGCATAGCAGCTTCCTTTGCTCCTAGCTTAATCAAATAATCAGCCAATTGCCGACCAGACATACCCATACTATAATCCTTTTGTCGACCATCTACTACAAGGAGCATAACCCTTCCATCAGGTTTAATGGCAATTGCTGTACGTGGATCATAATTTGTGAGATTTCCTACCCATGCATCCCAATCCTTTACAACGTTTTTCCCATCTTGCACCAACCATGCCCCACATTCATACGCCTGACTATACTTGTCAAACCTGGGCTGTATATCTATAATAAGCTGGTCTCCAATTTTATACTTTTCTACAAGCTTCATTTTGTCGCCAAAAAAGCATAGCGTTGAAATATCATCGTGCAGTTCACTTTGGGTAACACCTTTTCTAATGGCAATAATCTTGTTGTCTTCTACCATTACAACTGAGTTCTTTTCCTTTACTCTGTTTGTAGACCCATACCCTGATGTATATAGAATAATATCATTTCCTTTTGAAGTACGGTTCATGTTGTCTACCCTAGTTTTTTGTCCATTGATGGTATAATGGATATTTGTCCATAGATTGCGCAACTCAGCCCCTTTAGAGTTTATAACCAGAACTGGGTACATTCCTGTTGACGCGCTGAACATATATCCATCAATTACTGCCATACCAACAGGGTCCCCATATTCATAAAAGAATGCACCATTTACTCCAGCATAAGCATTTTCGCGCAATAACATATCTGATAACTTCTCAAAGCCAAATAAGCTATCAAAAGACAAAACTGGCTTAAATTCAATCCTATTATCTAAAGGGTCAAATTCTAGTGTATATATCTCTTGCTTATAATTATTGATTATTTCAGAAGTCCTTTTATAAATCACAGGAGGTGCAAGCTGTGTCTGGGTGGAGTCCGATTGATTTGTAGAAGTGGTTTCAGCAGAGCGGGTACCGTTACTATTATCTAATCCCTCACTATCTTTGGGAAGAAATAAAAATTGTCCTACAATTGTAATGAAGGACAATAGTAAAATGACTATAGAAATTATGATAACTATGCTTTTATTACTTTTTTTCATCGATGACGCCCCCAGCTGTATCACCATTGGTTTGGATAGTCGTATATTGCTTGCTAAGCTGCTTATACATCACATCACCAATACCAATACCTCTTTGTGATGCATTTATGCACAGTTCATCATCAAGCATTGATTGAAATAATTCAGTGGCTGAATCACTGTTTAGAAAGTCGGATTTAGGCACCGTTGCTTTCATCTGCTTGTACATCATGCTGATAAAGATACTCTCAAATTCATTGCATACCTCTTTTAGTTCCTTATCATCACCCTTTTCAGCAGCAGCTCTTAGTTTCTCTTCAAATTGATTGTCAGATACCCTTGAACTTGAATTTGTAGCATTTTCTATAATACTTTTAGCATTAATATTACCTATCTCCATATTGTTTATTCACCCATCTATCTCTTTAAATTGTTTGCCATGCCCAGCATGTCATCTGCTGACTGTATGGCTTTTGAACTAACTTCATAAGCTCTCTGTGCTACTATTAGCTTAACCATTTCATCAACTACCTGAACATTTGAGGACTCGAGGAAGAACTGAGTCATGGTACTCTTTGCATTTTCGTCCAAGTTTGACTGTGTCGGTTCACCCGTAGCTGAATTCATTGCAAATAGATTCTTTCCTACCGCTTCAAGTGCATATTTATTTGGAAAATTCACCATACCAATTGTTTGCCCAAGGTCAATAATCTCTCCAGCCTTAGTTGTGTAACTCATTTGTCCCGATTCAGAAACAACAAGCTTGGACATATCCACCTCAGGACCAAAAACTATTTCCATACCATTGTCATCTAGGACATCGTAACCATCGGAAGTAGTAAGCTTCTTCAAACCATCAGCTGTAACACCTATCTTAAAAGAACCATCTCTGGTATAAAGCGTTTGATCCCCCTGCCCTTTTATCGTGAAGAACCCTTCTCCGTCAATTGCTATGTCCAAAGGGTTATCTGTCCTGTCAAGGTTACCACCCTGGAAGTTTCTCACAGTAGAGCTTACTGTAGTACCATGTCCTACTTGAAGGTTTGTGGGCTTTTGAGCATTGTCCAAAACATATGCTCTCTCCATTGTCTCATATAATAAGTCCTTGAATTCAGCCCTTTCTTTCTTGTAGCCGACAGTATTGACATTTGCTAAATTATTTGAAATAACATCTACATTGAATTGTTGTGCTTTCATTCCTGAGCCAGCCGTCCAAAGTGCTCTCATCATATGGCAGTCCACCCTTATTTTATATAGTTTGTATACTCTTTTTAGTCTTTTTTAATCTTTTTTAATCTTTTTTAATCTTTTTTAATCTTTGTTTTAATCTTTGTTTTAATCTTTGTTTTAATCTTTTTAGTCTTTATTTATCTTGGTGTTATCTTACTTAATCTTTGTGTTATTTTTGCTTTAATTTGTTTAAAGCTACTCCATACTAATATTTAATTAGCTTTTACCTCAAAGAGCCCACTTCATTAACTGCTTTTTGCAACGTTCCATCCTGAGCCTGGAGTATCTTTTGATTAGCCTCATATGCTCTAAGCACAGTAATCATATCTACCATTTCACTTATAACATTTACATTTGATTGTTCTGTGTAACCCTGAAGTACATTCCCCTCAAATTCAACTATATCACTACCATCATTTTTAACTAAATTGTCACCATATTTTCGAAGCTTTGTAGCATCACTAAATTGAGCTATCCTGAGTTTATCAACTATATTGTTATTCTGAATGATTTCTCCGTTTGTATTTACAGAAAAATCACCTGGGTTAAGTATGATTACACCATTCTCCCCCATAACATGGTAGCCCTCTTTTGTAACAAGCTCATTGTTTGCATTAAGTAAAAATGACCCATCCCTCGTGTAATACTCTTTTGAATCATTGTTTTCACCTGGTATAGATATAGTAAAAAAGCCTGGACTGGATTGTTCTGATGTGTTTGAATCACTTAAAGCAAAGTCAAATGTATCCTCTGTCTTTACTACTTGGCCTTGAGTGTAATATGTAAAAATCTCTCCAACATCGCTGCTGAGCTGCATTGATCCAATGGTTGGATTTAGTGGAGTCTTATTGTCATTGATTCTTTTTGTAAGTAAGCTAGGAAAGCTCTCAAATACTACGGTATCTTTCTTGAAACCAGTAGTATTTACGTTTGCTAAATTATTCGAAATAACATCCATTTTCTTGCTATTTGCAAGCATGCTCCAACCTGAAGTATAAAGGCCTCTAATCATTACAAATCTCCTCGAGAAATTAATTGACTTGCACAAAAATAATATCGGCTTAATTGTGTTATTTATTTATACCAAAATAGTAAATTAAACTATAAGTTATGATGAAATGTTATAAATAAAAGCAATCTATTTCACTCAATGGAATTAATAGATTGCTTAATACAATACACTATTTAGCTATATATAATTTTATTTTTCTCTAGCTACATACTTTTTAGATATAGTTTATTACTCTAGCTGCATACTTTTTAGATATAATTTATTACTCTAGCTGCATATTTTTTTATAAATTATTTGCTATACACAGTTTCAGAATAGATAACATTCTCTATTATAGGTTAATATCGCTTGTTTCCCCTGCTCTCTGAAAGTATACTCTCTTCAATAGCTTCAATATTATCAAGCGCCTTACCGGTACCAAGTGCCACACATGAAATAGAATCATCTGCTATGAGTACATTTATACCTGTCTTTTCTTGTAACAACTTGTCTAAACCGTATATAAGGCTTCCTCCACCTGTCATGACAATACCCCTATCACTAATATCAGCTGCTAATTCTGGTGGAGTACGCTCCAGCACTGAATGAACAGCCTCTACAATGCTAGAAACTGGTTCTTCTAGAGCTTCCATCATCTCTGTAGAGGAAATACTGATAGTTTTAGGTAACCCAGAAATAAGGTTTCTGCCCCTAATATCCATAGAAACTTCTTGTACCCTTGGATATACTGTACCAATATTAATCTTAAGCTCTTCTGCTGTCCTTTCACCTATCATAATATTGTGCTTTTTACGCATATATCTAACTATAGCTTCATCAAACTTGTCTCCTGCGACCTTAATAGAGGTGCTTACAACTGTACCCCCAAGTGAGATAACAGCTATATCTGTAGTGCCACCACCCATATCAACAACCATGCTTCCGCATGCCTTTGCAATATCTATACCTGCTCCAATAGCGGCAGCTATAGGTTCCTCTATGAGATATGTTCTTCTAGCACCAGCTTGCATAGAAGCATCAATAACAGCACGCTTCTCAACTTCAGTTACTCCACTAGGTACACAGACCATTATTCTAGGCTTAAAAAATCTTCTGCTGCCAGTAACCTTATTGATAAAGTACTTGAGCATTCTCTCAGTAATATCATAATCAGAAATTACACCTTCTCTTAAGGGCCTAATAGCAACTATATTGCCAGGTGTTCTTCCTAACATTCTCCTAGCCTCTTCGCCTACAGCAAGAAGTTTATTTGTATTCTTGTCAATCGCTACAACAGAAGGCTCTCTGAGAACGATGCCTTTCCCCTTAATATATACAAGTACTGATGCAGTACCCAAATCTATTCCTATATCCTGTCCAAATGCCAATTATAACAACTCCCTTTTAAAACATTATTAATACCAATACAATGATAAAAATTGCTTTTATTTCAACGTTGGTAAATCAAAGTTTCCTAATCAATTGCTACAAATATATAATGTGTAAAATAGCCAAAAAATAAAAAGTAAAATTTACCTATTTAATAATATCTCATTATTCTTTATTTATCAATATTAATGTAAATTATTATCTACATTTCGTGTCAGAATTCAATAATTTTTAAAAAATCTCACACAAAAAAGCCGGGTTCCCCCAGCTTTTAACTTATCCTTTATGTAAATGGTTATTTCAATGGTATTTAGATCCTCTTTGGATATTTACTTTCCCTGATACTTTGCTTTCGTTGCTTCGCCACCACGGATATGCCTTTCAGCCTTGTTCTCCTCAAGAATTAATCTAACCTCATTCATTAGTATAGGATTAATTTTTTCCAAGCGCTCTGTTACATCTTTATGTACTGTACTTTTGGATATTCCAAACTTTTTTGCCGCATAACGTACGGTAGTCTTCTTGTCGATAATATAATTGGCGAGTTCAATAACTCGTTCTTCTATATATTCCTTCAACTATTTACCCTCCTTTAATAAGGTATATTTAAGGCAGGAAGGCCTGCCAAAAAGCATACATTTCCAGATGTCTCAATGTATATATATGCCCTATTAAATTTGGTTATGATATATAGTTAAAAAAACAACCATTTTTAATTATTAAAAGCAAATTAAAAATGGCCGCTTAATTTTTCAACATCATTATTTATTTGTGAAGTAAGTTACTGATTTAATATTACATAGTGAGCAGAGACCTTTTTTACCTCCTTAACTCTTTCTCTGTCCGTTACAACAATAAACCCAAGTGTTGTAAAATCCAGAGCCAACGTCCGAGAACTGTATTCAAATACGATATTAAGTGTATCAGCTTCTACCTTGAAAGACTTCATCTCACATGTTACACTTGAGGTGTCACCATCCTTCATTACAATATATAGCTTATTTTTCTTAAAGAAGCTTTTGCCAAAATCATAATCTATTTTATTGTTCTCGTAATTTATTTCATATTTTTTAACAAGCTTGTTAAACTCGGCCTCGGTATTTATCTCAAATACCTGGGGCTCCCTTTGGTAATCCTTTGACAGATTTTTTTCTGCCTTAACTCTTAGAGCAAACGGTTCGGACACAGTTCCTTCAAAGTCACTTTTGGGGCTTGTGTTTGAACTTTCCGAGCAGGCACAAAGAAGATTTAAGCAACCTAACATAAATAATATCAAAATCAACTTTCGCATTCATATCACCTTTTAACCCTTACTGTAAGAATCAATTCAAAGCTTTTATACATTTCAATTTTAAGCTGTAATATTAATTCCTCTTATCAAATAACCAAACGGCAGTATTACTATTAATTATACCATAGAGTTGTACTAAGTAATCTATAATATGTGTTGATGATTTATTAAATAAATTTTAAATATAAAGTTTAAACTATACCCCCCAGTGGTATATAAATATTAAATGAAATATTACTCATTTTAATATCATTTATATACTTTTTAAGGAAGGAATGGTTTTAAATGTCTAAAAAAGTAGTAATAATCGGTGGAGTTGCTGGCGGTGCATCAGCCGCTGCCAGACTTAGAAGACTCGATGAATCCTTGCAGATAATTATGTTTGAAAAGGGAGAATATATTTCTTTTGCAAATTGTGGCCTTCCATATTACATTGGAGACACAATTAAGAATAGGAACAGCCTTCTAATTCAAACAGTAGAAGGCATGGCATCACGCTTTAATATGGATATTAGGAACTTTAGTGAGGTTACCTCAATAGATAAAGAAAGAAAGATATTAACTGTAAAAAATCATAAAACTGGCCAAACTTATGAAGAGACCTATGATATCCTCATACTATCTCCTGGTGCAAGCCCAGTGGCCCCTCCTATTCCCGGTCTAAAGTACGCTAATAATATTTTTACACTAAGAAACATACCTGATATGGATTCAATCAAGGGATATATTAACCAAAACAAACCAAAATCAGCCGTGATAGTAGGCGGTGGATTTATAGGACTAGAGATGGCCGAAAACCTTCATCAGCTTGGTATTGATATTACTGTTGTTGAAATGCTTGACCAAGTAATGGCACCATTAGATTTTGAAATGGCACAAATTGTTCACAGCCATTTAATTGATAAAAAGGTTGACCTAATTTTAGGTGATGGTGTAAAGGAATTCTCAGACGGTGGAAAAAGGATATCCCTTAATAGTGGAAGGCAACTTACAACGGACATGATTATTCTTTCAATTGGTGTTACACCTGAGACTAAAATTGCAAAGGAAGCAGGGCTAATACTCAATACTAGAAATGCTATTGTGACAGATACACATATGCAGACATCTGACCCGTCTATATATGCTATTGGTGATGCTGTTGAAGTCAGGGATTATATTAATGGGTCTCCTGTAATGATCCCCTTAGCTGGACCAGCAAACAGACAAGGCAGATTGGTAGCTGATATTATATGTGGTAAAGAGACAGAGTATAAAGGTACTCTCGGGACTTCTGTTGCCAAGGTTTTTGACTTGACAGTTGCTACTACTGGCAACAATGAAAAAACATTAAAGAAAAATAATACCCCTTATAAGGTTGTTCACATACACCCTGGTTCTCACGCTGGATATTACCCAGGCGCATATCCTATTTCAATAAAGCTTATCTTTGCACCTGACACAGGAAAAATTTTAGGTGCACAAGCGGTTGGCTATGATGGAGTTGAGAAAAGAATTGATGTTATTGCTACAGCTATAAAAGGTAATCTTACTGTTAATGACCTTGCTGACCTTGAGTTAAGCTATGCTCCTCCTTATTCATCTGCAAAAGACCCTGTCAACATGGCAGGATATGCCGCCACCAATTTGCTCGATGGATTAGTGGATAACGTACAGTGGAATGAAATAGATGAACTTGTTGAAAACGGAGGCTTTTTATTAGATATTAGAGATGAATTTGAAGTTGATTTAGGAGGTCTAAAAGGCTCTGCTAATATCCCCCTAAACCAATTAAGGAGCCGACTTAATGAGCTTCCAAAGGATAAGACTATTTATACCTATTGTCAAGTTGGCCTTAGAGGATATCTTGCTTGTAGAATCCTCAATCAAGCAGGCTTTAAGTGTAAAAATCTTGACGGAGGCTATAGAACCTATAAAATTGCAAAAGGGATACACCAAAGCAATGGGAGTAATACAAGTAAAGAGCAAACAAGTGATACCGGAGTTAGCATAAAGTCGGATAATTCTACAACCGAAAAATCAAAAGAAGCTTCCAAACCTACAGTTGTAAAGCTGGATGCTTGTGGTCTTCAGTGTCCAGGGCCTATTCGAAAGGTTTTTGAAGAAATGAGTAAAATGCAGCCTGGTAATATTCTTGAGGTGTATTCTACTGACCCAGGCTTTATGAAGGATATTTCTGCATGGTGCAAAAGTACTGGTAATACCTTGATTAGTGCTGAGTATGCCAAAGAAAACAAGGCATTCGTTGCAGTAATAAAGAAAGGTATAGATAATGATACTGTAGGCCAGGATAATACAAATACTTCTATCTATTTGCAATCATCAAGTAATATTCAGGACAAATCCCACAATGCAGCCCTAAGCAGCGGTGCTACAAGTCCTGCTAAGGAAGGTGCAACCATGGTTGTATTCAGTGAAGATTTAGATAAAGCAATTGCATCGTTTATTATAGCAACAGGAGCAGCTTCTATGGGCAAGCAGGTGACCATGTTCTTTACCTTCTGGGGGCTAAACATTCTAAAACGCCAGAACAGACCAAGTGTAAAGAAAGATTTATTAGAAAAAATGTTTGACTTTATGCTCCCAAGTAATACTGGAAAGTTGCCGCTTTCTAAAATGCACATGGGTGGCATGGGTCCTAAAATGATTAAAAAGATTATGAAGAAAAAGAACGTGGACGATATTGATACCTTGATAAAAAATGCAGTAAACATGGGCGTAAAATTAGTAGCCTGTTCCATGTCAATGGACCTAATGGGTATTAAGAAAGAGGAGCTGATTGATGACGTTGAAGTAGGCGGCGTAGCTACCTATCTAGCCACAACAAATGATTCCGGACTAAACCTGTTTGTCTAGCATTAATAACTACTTGGCTCAGCAAAACTATAAAACTACTAAAAACACCCCAATCCATTTAAGCAAATTAAAAAGGTGATACTGTTTAGAACCAGTGTCACCTCTTTTTGTAATAATTGAACTCTTATGATATCGATGTTATTGTCTTTGATAGTGAATATCTACGATATTTTATTCCGAAAACTTAATAAACCTATTAAAGGTCTTAATTAGCTCTTCAACTGCTGCGTCCTTATCCTCAGAAGATATTGCATTTTCTATACAGCTAAGGGAATGCATTTCCATAATAAGAAGAGCGGCCTTGTTTATAGCAGCTTTTGCTGCAGAAACCTGTGTTATAATATCTACACAATTCTGTTCTTCCTCTACCATCCTTTGGATACCTTTTATCTGCCCCTCTATCCTTCTCAATCTTTTTAAAACATCAGCTTTTCCATTTGGCTTATTGCTCATCAAATAAATCTCTCCTTTAATAGCACAAGGACCATACAAATTATATATTTATATCTTCTTAAATGTATACATACTAATCAATTTTCCTCTGGCAGAACTCTCCTAGTGGACAACTAAAACAAACTGGTTTCTTTTTGCAATGTTCCTTGGCATGCTGCACAATAAGGGCATGAAATTCATTATAAATATATAAATCCCTGGGTACCTGATTCTCTATCATAGTTCTTATTTCATCATATTCCTTTGGGATAACAAACCCTAATCTACTCAGTATCCTCTTTGTATAGGTATCTATAACAAAGAAAGTCTTATCTAAAGCATAGGTTAATATGGAGTCAGCAGTCTCCCTGCCAACACCCTTTACGGCTAACAATTCATTTCTAAGGAATTGTCCCTCTTGCTTCTTGACTAACTCCAAATCAAAATTATACTTTTGGTACCACTGAGTAAGTGCTTTTAGCTTAATAGCTTTCATGTTATGGAAACCACTTGCGTGTATGAGCTTTGCAAGCTTTTCATTTGTCAGCTGAAGCACTGACTGTGGGGTCAGGTAATCACCCATACTTGCAAGCGCCTTTTCTACATTAGTCCAATTAGTATTCTGTGTTAGTATAGCCCCCACCATCATCTCATAAGGTGTCTGAGCGGGCCACCAGTTTCTCTTGCCGTAATATTTAAGGAGCATCTCAAAAATTTCTATTAGTGCAGGCATAACTTCCCTCAGAACGTTAATTTATCATATATTATCTTAACTTAGTCCAATATACTTATCAACAAGTAATATCTTACCTAAGCATATTTATATTCTTGCTATAATAATATACTTACTATATTTATGTACTTGCCATATTTATTGGCTTGCCATATTTATTGGCTTGCCATATTTATGTACCTGCCGAATTTATGTACCTGCCGAATTTATGTACCTGCATATTTATGCCACATTATTACTACCAAATTATGTTTTGACTCGCTCTTGGGCCATAAGTATAGTTTTCGTATTCTCTAATAGGCATAGGCTCACAAAATGCAAATCCCTGTATCATATCACAACCCAATCCCTGAAGCATTTTGGCCTGAACCTTGTTTTCTACACCCTCTGAAACCACCTTGATGTTAAGCCTCTTAGCCATTTCAATTATACTACCTATTACATTTTTACCCCTGTCTGTTTTTTCAGCCCCAAGCAGGAACTTCCTCTCAATTTTTAGCTCATCTACTGGGACATGATATAGCGTATTCATTGAAGCTGTACCTGTTCCAAAAGCATCCATAGAGATAAGAAACCCATATTTTTTTAACCTTGACATTAGAGCAGTAAGTATTTCTATATTGTCTGTTACAACTTGTTCAGCGATTTCAAGATTAATAAGCTGAGGCGGTATTCCATACTGTTCCAATGTACCTATAAGCTTTGAGACAAAGTTCTCGTCGAAAAGATTTAGTCTCGAAATATTAAGGGATAAAGGAAGCGGTCTGTAGCCCTTTCCCATCCATATTTTAAGCCAATTGCACATTATATCAAGCATATACATATCCATTTTTACAATAAAGCCATTCTTTTCAAATACCCCCAAAAAGCGTCCAGGGTAAATAAGACCTTTTTCAGGATGCATCCATCTAACAAGAGCTTCTGCTCCAACTTGCCGCCCAGTATTGAGATCGAATTTGGGCTGCAAATAAACAAGAAATTCCTTCTCATCAAGGGCTGTGAACATTCTAGCCTCAATTTCGTTTTCATCAAAAGCTTTACTCTGTACCTCATTTGAATAGAACTCATACAACTGCTTCCTGTCCCCTTTGATACCCGCTAACGCTCTTGCAGCTTTATCTACTATTAAGTCTATATCTGTGTCTTCTTTAGTTAAACAGTAAATTCCATAATGAAGTAATACTTCATACTTTTTGTTTTTTATGTCACTGTCATCGGTGCCCGAAAGTCTAGAATTCATATAAGTAATTCTATCTGTTAATTCGTCCTTGTTATGGAATCTAAATAGCAGGTTAAAAGAGTTGGTGTTTGATTTACTGCATAATTCACCTTCTTTAAGAAAAGCACTTATATTCTTTGCCAAATTTTTAAGTAGCTTCTCACTTTCCTGCACCCCAAAAAACTCTCGGATATAGTCATACTTATCCACTGCTACTTGAATTACAGCATAGCTTTCTCCAGAATTCTTATTTTTATTAATATGAGCAGTCGCTTCTACTTTAAACCTGTTATAATTAATGCTTCCTGTACCACTGTCATAATACGCTAAATATTCCATCTTGCTACTCTTTAAAATTTCCCTGATAGTGATAATTATCAGTAATAATGAAAAGATCAGTATACAAATGAACATCAAAATATTTAGCAGTGTTTTTGATGCTGCTTTTTCATCCTTAAATAAAGTATGAAGCTTTTGCTCAGAAATAGTAAACATTACACCCCAGTCACTGGCGTCCTTTATTCCTTTATAGCTAACATATTTTGTATCACCATTAAATGTGAGCTTTGTTAAAATACTTCTTCCCTGCTTTATGACTTGCTCTAAGTCCAATAAATCAGTTTTTTCCACCTTCTCATTTTTAGCTATATTGAGGAAGTTTTCTTCTGAAGCTTTTTCCTCATCGACATGCATCAGAATTGACCCATCTCTTTTTAACAGAAATGCGTCCTCATTGCCTCTAAAAGTATTAATAACCATATACTTACGTATTACCTCAGGGTCCAATGCTATACGAAGCACTCCAGTTACTGTCTTGCCATTATAAATAGGAGCTGTGTAAACAACCTTTAAATCTTTATCATTCTGATAAAACCTTGTTAACGATGTTGTAGTATCCCCAAGCAGTGCCCTTTGGAAGTATGGACAAAAACTTATATTTAGTGACTTCCCATCTAAATCATAAGCGGAACCGTCCGCTTTACAAACATTTATATCAGTAAAGGACAAGCTAGGAGCTACCTCTTTAAGCGTTTCTTTCAGATTCCCATTTTTAAAGCCCTCTAAATTCTTTTCTTTAGCTAAAATTCCCGTAATAACGCGAAGTTTGTCTTGATCTCCCGACACCTTCATATTTATATTTGATGCTACCTGCTCCGTGGCATTCTGAAGCTGAGCCTCGACATATTTCTTTTCAAGAATTCCTTGGCTTATATCACTATTAAATATTACAATTCCAGCTGCCAAAACTATAATAATACCTACTAAAATAGCTGCAATTATTTTGATTTTCATGGGTTTGCCTCCTTGCGCCTATTAATAATCATATAGCCTAAAAGCAGTGATATTCCAGCAATCGCACCAAATACTAGCAAATAGCCATATATATTTTCATCGTCCGGCTTATCGTTGTCTACCTTTTGCTTAGGACGATAGTTTACCATATGTCCCGACTTCTCAACTTTATCATTGACCGATTCAACCTTGTCAGCATTCTTATCAAGCAAATCCTTTTTGTCATACAAAATATATCTTGCTTGAATGGTATCATAAACTGGAATGTATCTATTCTGATCAGCTTGGGTATTCACAGTTGTTTCACTTGATTCATCTGTTATATTAGCTTCTGTCTTTGCAGTATCAGAAGTTTCCTTTATCTGAGAGTCCATAGCTTGCTCTAGAACATCAACTAGAGTTGCTGTATCTAATTTACTGCCAGTTTTAAGTTGTTCTATAGCATGCTGTACAGCTTTGTCGAGCACTTCCTTAATACTCTCATTTGTCATTCCTAATTCTGCTGCCTTGATTATTGAAGCTTTTACTATCTGGCTAGCCTGCTTGCTATCAATTCCTAAATCAACAAGCTTAAGAATTGCCGCATTAAAAGCCTCTTCCAATTCTCCTCCAGGTTGCAAGCTTTTTTCAACTAATGTATTAATCTCAGATGAGTCAGTGATGGCACCTTGAGTAATCACTTGAGAAGCAGCTTCATTAGTCATTGTAGCCTGGTTAATAGCCTCAGAATTTTGCCCACTAATCGAGTTGCTAGGTGGTATTCCAGACATGCTATTGCTATCTGCACTTGCGAGGTTTGAAGCGTCTCCTGATAGTGCATTATCTGAGTTCTGTGCGTTGTGTCGGTTAACTTCGGACGCCACACCTCCCGATATCTGTTTCAGCTTTTCACTATTAGCAGCTTGTGAACCATCCTCCATAACAAATGAGCCTTCGAGGTACATTTTCATAGCAAACTCAGCATCTTCATTGAATGTGCCTCCATTCGGAGAAACCGCAGTTCCATTATCAGTGTTGGTACCATTTACAGCTGCCCAGCCTATTGCATCTAAATCTGCTTCAAAGGCCATTACATCTACATACATTGAGGAGAAGTTTGTCATCAGTGAATTGGTTGACCTTTCCTTATTTCCTACAGCCGAATAACCCTGAGCTGAAACGCCTCGAGGACTTTCTATATCAAGCATTTCTCCTGTGATATAATTAAAGCCTGCAACAGCACCGTCATTATACCTTATCAGCACAATATGGCTTGTGGTGTTTAGGTTATTAGTCATATATTGTATACTACTGTTTTCGATTTCGTCCGGTATATTTAATCCGTTGTCAGTCATATCTACAATTATTCCATCAGTTCCTAGTACTGAACAATAACTATTGCCATTGTAATTATCCAGTATAAAGCTATCCATTATTGCCGGAAGATTTGATGAAATTGCGGATAGTTCACCATTTTTTACATACAATCTTAGCTTATCCCTTAAAGCACCATCAACTAGTGAGTAATTTTTAAAGGTCTCTATTTTACAATTATCGTAAACTATACTGGATGTCGGTAAAGCTTGATCATTAAGACTCACACCATTGACAGTTGCTAGCTTTTCACCCGTCTTTGCATCTAGAATATCACCTTTTGCATTAAGCACTTTTCCATTGTAAAGATTCACAAAAACACCACTAATGTTAGGTCTGCTACCCTTGACTCCTTCAGCAGCAATATAGTAGTAATCCGATTTCCAAGTCATAATGTCACGCCTTACGTCCTCAGGGTACACATTATATTTAAGCTCACTCGCTCCATTGCTTACTGTAATTTCCAACTCACTCTTAAAGTCATAATTGAGAGTATATGTTCTCTTTTCAATAGGGTTTTTTACCACCTGCTGCCCTGCCACCGAAACACCAAAAGTAGCTGAAGGATTTTCTAAAGAAAATTCTATATTCAGCTTATCTACATCAACCGCGTAGAACTCAGCACGAGGCAAATCAACAGCATTCGTTCTTAACAACATTGATTTTTTAATTATCCCAGCGCCACTCCCAGGAACTGGCACGCCTCCCTGGTAGGTCTCGTATCTATAAATATAATTGCCATTTATATCAATTGCTGCTTTAGTTGTATTGACCGCGTCCGGCAAGTACCCTTCCTGATACTTCATTACCTTATATCCGTAAGTCATACCATATACCCTAGTAGGAACATAATCTAAATATGGCATATAACCATTTGCCAAACCATTATACATCCAATACCTAGTTGTATAGTTTGATGCAGTTGTACCTAGTCCTGCACTCCATCCAAGCTGAGTAGCATATGCATCTTCAGTTTTTAAAGTAGCAGTATCAAGTACGCTAGTTTCGAGTAGCTCAAGGGGGCTTAGTTCAGATCCCTTTTTTGTAACATTATTTATTGTTAGTGCACTATTATTGTATAACCCTGCCTTTGTAATTTTACGAGTATCCCCAAGTTGTCTATTAACGTGGAAAGCTCCCTTTGAGCCTGCATTTGTAGATACTACATTTCCTGCCATTAGCCAACCTTCATTTATATTATATAAGTCCTGCTGCATTCTGCCGATGATTCCACCAGCATAATCAGGTGCAGTTACGGTCCCCACGAAGAACAAGTGGCTTGCATACGGGGTTTCACTGACACTACCAAGACCATTAGCCTTAACACTTCCGATAAGCCCACCAGCACTGCTTCTAGATGCAGTAACGTCTGCATTACTATAACAGCTTTCCATGTACCCCCTATTATAGAATCCTGCTACACCACCTATATTCTCAGCTCCATCAATAGTACAATTCTGTGTACCTGAAGAAATGACTCTATACGGCCACAAAACATTTGAGCTAGACCCTTCAACCAGACCAACAATTCCACCAACATTCATTGCTCCATATCCACCTATTTTACAATTTGAAGCAATACTGTTGTATACTGAAAGCGTCCTTCCACTAATACCCCCCACTCTTGTATTGGTACTTCCTGAAAAGCTAGTTGTCGACCATGAAGCATTTCTAGTGCTTGTAGTTAAGTAGCCAAGCATTTCAATGGCCTTATTGTATACCGTAGTTATAGCACTATCTGTTGTTTTGGATTTCAACGTCGTATAATAAGCCTGCTTTTGAGCCACTAAATTTTGGAATATCTTGTTTCCAGTATCTGTTTTTGAGCGATCAAATACCGTTCCAATAACAGAATCAAGGCTTGATGCTAGCTGTACAGCTCCGTTACCTGTAATTCCTCCTACATAATAAGTACCGTAAACAGTTGAGTTTTGTAGTTCTGCCCTATAAATCTCTCCCTCTCCAGCGATTCCCCCAACCAATGGGCCTGTTCCCACAACAAATACATTTTCTGCTCTTGTAACGTAATTATCATTTTGCTGTGCGGTTAACGTATTATCTCCCGTAATGTTTCCTATTCCCTCTATACCTCCAATGTATTGATTTCCTGTAATAACCGCCTGTCTGACTAAATTGTTTCCGTATTTATTTGCCAACGCTGCACTATTAGCATAGCCCGCTATACCGCCCACATAGTTACCAGTGGCGCTGGAACTTAATGCAGATACTACTATGTTTTGCATTGTTATGTTCCATAGGTTTCTGCCGTCCTCTTGCATACCAACAATTCCACCAACATAGTCTCTGCCTTCAACAGACATGTTTTGAGCAGTAACCTCATACACTGAGCCAGCTCCAGAAAGTCTACCTGTTAGTCCCCCCGCAGCCCTTCTTGTAGGCACTGGATTGAAGGTGGTTTTTATAAAAATTTTATTCATACTAATATTGTGTACGTTACCATATTCCATAGCAGCTATACCTACAAAGGCGCTATTATATGTATCAATATTTATATTGTTAAAGTTTACATTGTATATATCTCCAGTAACAGTACCAAACAAGCCAAAACCATTAATAGAATCTGGATGATTTTGCTTATCCTTAGTTAATGAGATACCTTCAAACTTTAAGTAGCTTATGTCCCCATATGCAGCCTCAATAAGGGATTCTCCGCTAGTCATATTTATACCCTTGATAGTTTTCCAGTTGTTTTTATCATCGCCTATAAGGCTATTAATAATTACTCCACTGGCTGCAATACCATGGAATGGGGTGAAATCCAGGTCTCCAATAATTTGAATATTGTACCTTTTGCCTCGAATACTATCATCACTCATCAGGTTATTCCATTGACTTGCTGAGCTTATCTGCAAATACTGAGGCTGAATTCCAACACTTAATCTCATTGTTTGGCTTTTTGCCTCACCATTTTCTACGTAATCAATCGCAGTAAGATAATAGCAATCATAATAACCTTCAATATCAAGGACATATTCCAGGGTGGTGCCATTTGCAGACTTTATTATTGTTACTGCTTGACCCTGACCTCCTAAATCTGCAGCCTTTAGCCCACTAAACTTAGCTCCTGTAATCTCTATGTCAGCATTGTGAGTTGCTTCTATTTTGACTATATATAGGTTACCCGAGCTATAAGGTCTACTTGAAACTTCCGTTACTTTTATTTTGTCGTTTTCTAGTTTGTAATCCTCCTGGTATGGAACAAGGTCATTACCTAAAATCTTCTTAAGTTTTGGCAAAACACCTTGAGACAGCTTTTGTGTATCTACTACAAAATCCTTATCCCACTCTAGTGCTCCTCCCTGACTATATGTATTGGCATCGGTAAGCTGATTATATGTCATAAGTTCACTGTCTTTGTTAAGATTTCCGTTTAAAAATGAATACTCATAACCATATAGCTTAATAGCAGATGGGGTGGGTGATACTCCACGTCCATAGTATCTACTTACATCATTGGCATTTGGCTTGGAAGTAAATACATTACCCAGTACTAAGCCGTTAACATTATCCTCTGAGTTCTTAACATTTGTAAAGCCCATTACCCCGCCTACCCTCTCAGTGATAGAGGTAATATCTACATCTACATAGAAGTCCTTGAGGGAATATAAACTTGACTGATAGTTTGTATTAGTGTCTATAGCACCAATCAATCCACCTACGTTTTTATATGCCGTATCTATAGATCCATTAATGGCATAAACATGTCTTATTTCGGCACCAGCTCGTGCAAAGCCTAACAGCCCCCCAGCTCCACCGCAGTCTCCAGCAGAAAGTATACTTAAATTCACTCCATCAGTATAGCAATTGAGTATAGTTATATTATTCATGGCTGTGCTTCGCTGTCTTCCTACAAGTCCTCCAATGTACTGTGTATAATTCCCATCAGATGTAGAAGTTATTTTTACATCATGAGCAGATGAATTCATTACTGTACTTGCATATATATCTGAAGTAATAGCTCCACACTGTTGATAACTTACCGCCTCCATACCTATAATATGAACATTGTCCACAACCGAGCCTGTTAGCATTCTTCCTATGAAACCTTTATATAGAGAAGTTCCTGCGTTGAGGTTTAGGTCTCTCACTGTAAGGTTTTTAACAGTCCCTGTTAGTTTACCTATAACATAGCCATAAGTTCCTGCATCAATGCTGCTTATAGTGAAATTATTTCCGTCCAGCTTACCTGAAAAGGCATCTAATGCAAAGCTTGCATTACTAGGGTCCATAGTCAGATTTGGAGCAGGGATAACAGGTACAGTTGGAGCATAGCCAAAGAAGTTCAAGTCCTTCATTAGCTTATAATTTTGCTGAAGGTCGTTCTTTATTGATGCAAACTCCGCTTCTGACGAAATAGGCATGTAAAACTCTACAGGTATAGTAGGATAGTAATCATCCGTATACGTTACTGTCCTTGTCATTCCTTGGAACCCAAGAGAGTAGTCAAACCCTGTTATATTATATGAGGAATAATACTTGGTAACTGCTGGCTTGGTAATGCGTACAGTTACTCTATAGAATTTCCCGTCCTCTTCCTGTGATAAAACATCAATATTAAGCCATTGTGCCCGTATAGCAGCTATATTAAAATGGTCAGGATTGTTAAATGTTATAACTACCTTAGCTGAATCATCATTTTGTTCAATCACCTGAGCATCAACAATATTAATATTATCTGATGGGGACAAACCTGGTAGAGGCAGATATTCCTGTAGCGGCATTAAATCTGGCCAAGCTACATGAGGATAATACCCCATTTGTACAGGTTCGTACTCAAACTGTCCAACCTTACTGCTTTGCTGATTGTCAAGAACACGGTTATACCATAGTTTGTCGTAGAGTACCAGCTTGCTAATCCTTCTATTATCCGTTTTGCCATAATTATTTTCTGAATAGTAGTATGTGTTTGAGGCATTACCGTTATATCGGCTCCTATATGCAGGTCCAAAGCCTTCACGGATAAGGCCTCCATAGTAAACATCTCCAGCTGAGAAACTATTTTTGAGAGTACCCTCATTTACACCTATAAGATTAAATGCAAAATCGTTTACAGACAACACAGCTCTAGTCTCAATATTAGCTAATGAAAATACATTTTCAATAATACCATCAGCATAATTTACTGAGGTAATTGCTCCCATTATAGTATTTGCTGAATATTGTTCTTCGGTCAGGTATTCTCTACTTGTCATTCTTATCGGGGCACCATAAATATATCCGTTTCGGATTATGCCCTTGTTATATTCACATACGCCAGATGAGTAGTTAGTACTAATCAATGGGTCCTTAAGATTAACAACAAAATTTTCGATTACTCCCGATTCATTATTCATATAACAAATGGTAGAACTATCGTTCTTATTGGTCTGAGTTCCGGCATTACCATTGTTTCTAATAAACAATATATTTTGAATTGTTCCAGAATTATAATTTACAAGACGGTCCGTTCTAGCCTCTGCCGTAGTACCCCATGTACTTGCGTATGTAAATACCATATTCTTGAGCACACCACGGTATCCTATATTTGTTATCAGAGCTCCTCCACTGTTACCTGTCAGGGTATGACCTCTAAAGTCCAATTCACCAGTAAAATAGGGGCTAGGAGCACTATTTGTAATGTTGCTTATCCCTGAAGCCAAGGTAATATCGTTAAGAACAAAGTATTTCTTATCAAGTCCATAACGGATATTAAGCAAATCATCCTGTGTTCTTATTGCTATAATTTCCTTTTCGGTTGAGAAATCTTCTTTACCCAACTTTATCTCATAATCGAATACTCTAGCCGAAAGTTCAAACGTATAGTTATTGTATCCCTTCTCTACCTCATAATAAAAGTCAGTATCAATACTACGCTCCTGGCCAGTAAACTCCTTTTCGTCCACAAGCACTTCGGTTCTATCACCACTTACCTGGAACATCTTAAGTACATACTTACCATTTTCTCCAACTGTCCATTGGTGCCTTCTGGTATCAACCCATACCCCATTTTTATATACTTTTATGTAATAGGATGGTATTGGACCTAGTTCATTCTGGGAATCAATAACGGAAGCTTTTATATTTGCATAGTAATGGCTACTATCACTTTGTCTGGTCTCCATGAATCGAATACCCCAGAAATAATTGATAGTATTACTTGTATCAGTGTTATTTGCAATAATGTAAAGTCTCTGCTTGCCCGTTAAATTTACTCCGCTGTTGAGCAATGTAATATCCGTCCATCTGCTTTTCTCAGTGCCTAATGTTGCCGCATTTATAGTTGTGGACCCAATTGGCTGTGCGCTTGGATTCAAGTCAGGATCAGATAAATATATTTTGTAGGTAGTAGTTTTATTCCCCGAAAATCCAATTTGAAAGGCATTGGTATTTTGATATCCAAAATCAACATTCATTGCAAATTTCGCCTGGTACACAGAGCCTTTCTTTGTAGTCATAGTATTATTAAATCTATATTTATTTGTGTTAAGTGTAATACCTGTTGGCGAAATACTTGTTGGAGCAACGTCAACACTGCCCAGTATCTTATTATTATCCATTTGCAAAATTTGAATAGAGCCTGAAACCGCCTCTCTGGTAACAATAACTAACGGCTGCATTTTATCCGCTAATTCTGAGTAATACAACTCCTGGTTTTTTCTATATGTTTTCATATCAAAACCATTGTTGTATTCTTTTGCAAAGAATTTGAACGTATATGGCTTATCCCTTTTTAGCTTCTGAATATCTATAACATCTATACCATTTGGTGAGGGTATATCAATAGTATCAATCTGACTACCTTTTTCATCATATACCGCTACTGAAACAGGATATGAGATAATTGAATTATCTGGATCTTGTACAGAAACCCCGTATAACTTGATAAAATCCGCAGATGCATAGATAGCGTCTATATTTATAACAGGTGTAATCTTCATTGTTGTAAAAGTTTTTGGTGTATAATAGGTTGAAATCTCTCTATATATCTGATGATCTACAGAACCCATTACTGCCTTCGGAACTATGTTCAACTTGTATTCCGTCTTGCTATTAAGATTAATGGCACTAAAGGTGATACTTGCATTATTTGTTTTCATATACTCTATAGCTGACTGCGTAACCGATACTAAACCAGTTGCGTCAATTGCGGAAACAGATGTATTATCATACTCATATGGAATTTTGATACCAGTCCCATCATTATTTTCCTTCTTGATAATGGAAAAATCAATATCGGAGATAAGATTTACAAGCCTGCTGTCTGTTCTGTCCTTGTTGAGTTTTACTGAAAAAACAGCTTGGTTACTACCTAGATTTTTCAACTCAACATCAAAGAAGGCCAGACCCAAAGAAGATATTGGCGTTGTTGTAAATCTAGCTTCACCTATAATGCCATTTTCATACCACCCCATACTGTCCTTAATATTGTAGGTGGAGATAACCTTTATGCTATATACCTCATAGTCTATAAGGTCAAGAAATCTTATAGTGTTAATATCCTGGTCGATATAATGTATCTCACTTTCATTACCGTCAGTAACAAAATTACCATCTGCATTCTTTCTCTGTATTCTTGTCTTAACTGGGTTGTTATTACTATCATATACAGTAAAAAAGGTACTGTTTTCTCTAACGTCAGCACTATCAGCATTAGAAAGCTTTATTGAGGCTTCTACATTTTTTACCTCATTCTTTAAAATATTTATCTCTGCTTTTGGAGGCTGCTTACAAGTGTGCGTAATGCCTCTAAGAACACCCTCCTGCGGCAGTATATTTCCAAATCTATCGTAGCATACGAACTCGTAGTAATATTCCTTATCAGAAGGAATTACTCCGGTTGATTCATATAATATTGCGTTTCCCAGTCTAAGGTTGTTTAGATCCTTGCTGGATACAGTGATTCTATATATCTTGGAATCGTCATCCTTTTGAGTAATAACGACTTCAACCTTGTTCATATACTGAACAGATTCTATGTAAGTATATTTTGTAATGGATTTTCCGCTTTCATCTGTTGTTTGCGTAGTTGTTTTTATAGCATTAGATATTATCAAATCCTTTAATTGTATCTTATTATAAAATATATTGCCATTTTGCCAATTAAAGCGAAGTGGTGGCAGATTACTTAAGTCCAATGTAGTAAGCTCTTTTCCTTCCACTATAGTTTCTTCAACCTTAAGTCCGTTCATGTCTATATATGCCATTTTTACGTCAAGAGTATATTTTGTAGATGGCTTGAGTGGCCCTACGCTTACATCGTCCGACTTAGTATAGCCTTTCTTCATAACCAGCTTCTTGTCACTATCATAGACCTCAAAGCTTACTCCTGTTCTGTACAGGAATTGGGGATTTTCTATCACCATACCTGGCGCAACAATAGAATATACCGTAGCAGTAATATTATTAATATCTAGAGTAACCTTCGGTTTAACCCAGTCCTTTATTATGGGTGGAGGATTAGCTGGTGGCTCAACTTGAGATGAATCATCTTGAGCAGGGCTACCATTTGATGTTGAAGCATCAGGCAATTTATTTGGGAGATCGTTTGGCTTTGCCACCGCAGCAGCAGCTGCTGGTTCAGCAGGTTTTGCCTCCTGTGTAGAGATTGCTTGAGAACTTGTGGCAGGTTTTGATTTTGGTTTACCACTATCCTCTGTATGCTCTGAAGGAATATCTGATTTGGGCGCAGGTTGGTACTGTGTAGAGGATTGCTGTGAAGGGGTACTCTCAGCTTGCTGAGGAATGTCAGCATCAGGTTCTAGAGCATTATTCTCTGCATTATTTTCATTTGCAATTATTCCAAGCTGCTGTTTCCCTTCAGCAGTATTATTCTTATTGGGTGAAGTATAATTAATCTCGAGATTTTGCTTTAGAGGGTCCTCTTTTTTCTTATCCTTCTCCCTTAAATTTTCCTTTTGATAAAGTCCTAGTTTTTCTAGGAAATCATAATAAAGATACTCTTTTCCGTCTATTTCCAAGGTAGACTTCTCTGCTACGGGCTTAATACTATAGAGCTTAAATATATTCTCCTCAAGGGTATAATAACGAATCTCATTCTCCATAAACCTAATAATAGAGTTATGTGGTATATTCTTTTCAACGAAAAAGCTGCCAGATACCTTTATTTCCTTGGTATTAATATATATTCCGTTAGTCAAATCCATGAGGATGAATTGCTCCCTGTAAGCCCTCTCCATATCAGGATTAAAGCTTACGCCATCATTAATATAGAGACCACTGTAAGCCTTTGTATAAACAAAATCGTTCGTTATAAGATTAGGCTTATCCGTCAGAGCCATTAATGTGGAAGCATTATTGATAAAAAGTGGAAATATATCATTAGCTGGGGTCTTCTCTTCTCCTATATAGAAGCTCCCAGACTTTTGATAAACTGTATCTGATATTGAAAAAGGAACTGCTGAAATAGCCGACTCAGAGGTATTTATACTATCTTTTAGTAAATTCTTTGTTACATCATTCTTGCTTATCATATATCCATCATTGTTTAGTATCAGAAAAACAGAGAACTGATTGTTTTTTACAATAAAAACAACTAACGCAATTACGCAAAGCAATAATGCATATACTATACCCATTATGAGTCTATTCTTT
This sequence comes from Bacillota bacterium, assembly GCA_023439045.1. Classification (GTDB taxonomy): domain Bacteria; phylum Bacillota; class Clostridia; order Acetivibrionales; family DSM-1351; genus Ruminiclostridium. Next base: position 35,282 of record JAEXOY010000002.1, read on the forward strand.
TTCATTTAAAATACCTCTAGCCTTTCCAACCCACATAAAATGTCACTTATGGGGCAACATAGTGAGTCATGTAAATCTTGTTCTACCTTTATCTTACATCTTCCAGCTTTGATGGTTCAGAAAATAGAAGTTGTTCTTTTTCACCTGGAAGGTACAATACGTCCTTTAAAATATCAATTTTTGTACCGCCCTTTATCTCAGCATAAACATTCTTATAGCCTTGAGTATCAAAACCTTTATATTCATCCTTTAGGTAATCGTATATTTCTACTGTCCCATCGTCTGAAACTTTAACGTTTGCAAACGCAGATACAGTAATGTTCTTATTTCCAATAGAAATAATGGTTTCATTAAAAAACACATAACTTGAATGACCATCAAACAAAAACATATCCGTGTAGGTGCGTAATTTCTCACCAATCTTAGTGTAAACAGCCATGTTATCAGCATATACTTCGGACATTGCGGGCTGTTTCCTCATTGTATATGATTTGGGCTCTACAATCACATAGTCACATGGCAACAGTAGCTTTTTTTCCTTTTGGAAGTATAATGGCATACTGTACAAAGGGAATTTTTCACCATTATACTGCATCAAGAAAGTGTCCTTTGAACGATAGAAAATCTTCTCCCCTGTATAGTCATACCTTGCCCCCATAAAATACTGATAAATGTCATCATTGAGATGATACTCATTAATAGCAGCCTCCTGTGCTTTTACTGTGCTATTATCTTGATGGAGTAACTCATAAAAAATATCATATGTATATCTTTTATTATCAAAAGCCACCATTGATAGTCCTTGCACTATCGTTATACTGTTAAGCTCCGGCTTTTTATTCGTTATATTATAGTATGAGAGCTCATTATCTTGTAAACGTAATATTGAATTTGCAGCTATTACTTTAACCTTATTTTGGGTTTCTATTTTTATCTCCTGTACATTTACATACAATTTATTTGGTAGTTGGAGTAATATAATGTTCTGAGTGTTTTGCTTTTTCATATCAGCGCTAAATAATGTGCCGCTGCCAATAAACGTATTCACTTGCGATTGCTCCTTTGTCATATCGCTGTAAATCATATCAAAATTGTTATTATAAACATATAAATAGGCTCCATTATTAAGGTATATTGGATAATCCCCATTTATTTTGTAATCTTTTTCTTTATTTGAAGGGTTAATATAAAAACCATCTGTCTTATTGTATAGCTCGCTACCAGTAGGAAAGCTTCTGGTTTTCGATATGTTTCCAGGCTTTACCTTGTCTAAATCAGCAAACATCATATCACTTACTCTGTTATCTGTTATGCAAAAACCTTCACCACTAAATACCATCAGTCTATTGTCTTCCAATAAATTGGCAAACAAAATAATTGCAGAGATTATCAATATAATCAAAAATAGTACAGCTATTGATAATAGTCCAATAGATACTTTTTTGCCTTTTATATTTATAGAGCATTTATACCACTTTTTGTGCAGTACTTTTGCTACTGTTTCTTTAATTGCTACTATACTTTTTGCTTTAATTATTGCTTTAATTTTTACTATAATTGTTGATATATTTGATTCTTTGTTTGATGCCTCATTTGGTGCTTTACTGGGTGCCAAACTTGTTGCCTTATTTGGTTCCAAACTTGTTTCCTTACTTGTCGCCTTATTTGGTGCCAAACTTGTTGCCTTACTTGTCGCCTTATTTGTTGCCTTATTTGGTGCCAAACTTGTTGCCTTACTTGTCGCCTTATTTGGTGCCTTTTTCGGTGCTTTATTTGGTGCTTTATTTGGTGCTTTCGATTTCATATATTAATCCTCACTAATTGTCATGGTGTATGCTAAAATGCTATGCTAAATCCTCTAGTAGATTAGGCTGAATAAAGAGCATTTGCTCCTGCCCATCTCCCCTCTTAAGAATATCTGTACTTAGATTCACCTCAGCCTTACAATGCATTTTTACGGTTACATTACACACGCCTGTATCAATAGTTTTATAGTTCATAGTTGATCTATCATAAACCTCAATTGATTGATTATACTTCACTGTTATATAGGATAAAGGACCTAAATCAAAGGAATGGTTATCCCATTTGATTGAGATGGGCTCAAAGAAAACATAGGTATCTTTTCCGTCAAAAAGGAAAAAGTCCGATACATTTACCTCTCCTCCCGATGTCTCAACAGTATATTTCCCGTCCCTTTCATACACTCTAGACATATTTTCAAGTCTGTTTGTCAAATATAACTCTGGCCTTACTATAGAAACAACGTTTGGTAAGATAATACTATTCTCATCATTATAGTAAAGCGGTACCGATTTGAGATTGTAAGTCTTGCCCTTGTTTTCTAAAATACAACTATTGTTTGACTTAATTAATCTACTACTCCCCTCAAATTTTGTGCTACCATCAGCCGCTATCTGGTATAAGTTTTGATTGATAGTGAGAGAATCAATCCCGTTTATGAGGAAATAGGGTACAAAAATCATAAACAATCCCGAAACAGCTATTATACTGGGATACATAAGTCTTTTTATTTTAAATTTATGATATTCTGTTTCTCGTTTTGTAAGGCTGCATATACATTGCACTGTGCAATATAATATTGTAATAATAGTAAAGATAATAAGTACAATATAAGAAATCAGTACTGGCACTTTGACTTGTATATCAGCTAGGTAGCGGTACAGGAGATTTATTACGTATAATTCTCCACATATCGTTGCTGTTATAAGCATATCTGAAAAAACGTATTTTATATCAGCTAACAATAGGTTTATTAAAATGGTTATCATAGCCACAAAAATAATATGTACAGTTGATAATTCAGTTGAATAAATAATAACTGAAATAAAAAGTAGCATCCTTACAAATATCAATGCCATCGTTAAAAGCTTTAAATTACTGGTCACTGCAAATAGTCCATATACCTTAAGTACTGGTGATTTCCAACTGGTAACCCTAACTAAACTACTAGATACTGCAAAAAGAAGCAGTATGGCTACTGAAAAAACTATAAAGTCCTGAAACAAAGATAAGCTGCTTATTGTATTATTCAACATGCAGATCCTCCTTGATAAGTAACTTAAATACGTTATTCTTCATAACGTAAAATCCTTGAAAATTATCAAGTACGATTTCCTCTTTATCAGACACTATACTTATACTTCCGTCTATCTCACCTACTATAGGCATATAGTCAATCATTATCAAGAGATTATAGGTCTTACTCCTCAACCTAATGAGTTTGACATTATGATATATTTGATAACCATTATGAAAGCTGATTACTATTACCTCAATATACTTTTTTTGTTCTTCAATAGCTTTTTCAGCCATAACTATATCCTCATTTCTTACCACTAATTCTTCGTAGACTTGTTATAGTCATATAGATTACCAATGTATAAAAACCTGCTTTCATCAGTAGAATCGAATTTTCCTTCTAATATTGCTTCAACATCATCTAGTACATTGTCAATCTGAACATATTTACCCGGTATATTGGTAAATTGCTCTGCAACGAACATGGGCTGAGTGAAATAATTCCTAAGCTTTCTTGCTCTGTAGAAAATATTATAGTCTTCAGTAGACAACTCTTCGATACCTAGTACCGCTACAATCTCTTCGAGTTCTTGGTATCTTGACATATACCTAATTACTTCTTGAACGAGGTTATAGTGTCGTTCCCCCACTCTATCTATGGAGATAAGCTTGCTCGAAGTATTGAAGACATTAATGGCAGGATATATACCTTTTTCTGCTACTTTTCTATCGAGCACAATCTTCCCATCAAAATGTGATGTTATAGTATGTACTGCTGCATCATTCATGTCGTCAGCCGGTATGAAAACAGTCTGGAATGACGTAATAGAACCGTCTTCAGTAGAATTTATTCTTTCTTCAACATTTGCAACGTCGGATAATAGTGTTGCAGAATAACCGTTATCGATAGGCATCTGTTCCATTTCAGCAGTAATCTCCGAGTTTGCCTGAACAAAACGGTAAATATTATCAATAAACAAGAGTACGTCCTGCTTTTTTTCATCACGAAGATATTCAGCCAGGGTCAAGCCGCTATAAATAGCCCTAGAACGGTTTATTGAGTTTTCACCCATTTGACCGAAAGCTATAGCCATTTTGTCTAGAAGTCCACCTTCTAGCATCTCATCATAGAGCTCTCTTCCTTCCCTGGAACGCTCTCCAACCCCTACAAAAACAGAGTTTGAATTAAAACCTTTATAAACATTATTAATTAATTCTTTGATTAATACAGTCTTTCCAACTCCAGCACCTCCAAGAAGACCCATCTTGAAGCCTTTCTGCATAGGTGCAAAAAAATCCAGAACCTTAATGCCGGTCCATAAAATATCCCCTTCAATGTTAATTTCTCTAAGCTGCATATTTCTTTCATATATATTTTTGGTTTTAACACTTTCAATAACTTTTCCATCTATAAGGTTGCCATATGAATCAAAAACCTTACCCAATATTTCATCAGAATATTGTATTTGTAAGCCTCCATCTTCAAGCGTAACTTCAAGCCCTCTTTTTAATCCTATTGTACTGTCAAAAGGTATTGCCATCGCAATATTTCCTTCGATACGTGCAATTTCAAACTTATGTACAACATCTCCAAGCTGTGCACTAACTATATCTCGTATCTTAATTTTGTTGTATTCCAATAGTATCTCAACACGCATATTGGACACTGAGATTATCTTTCCTATTTTCATTTGCCTTCACCCTTGAAACCTTTCTTCTTGATGTAGCTTTCAATAACTCTATCAAATTCCTTCTTAATTTTAAATCTTCTGCGTTCTACCTTCTCTTCCGCCTCTCTTTCCTCTATCTTTTTTAGCGACTCTGAGGTAGAATTTTGTCTCATTATGTTTTCTGATGCAAAACTATTTACATCTGCTATTTTAACCTCGTAATTCAGATAAGAGGTTACTAGATTAACCAACATTGTGTTGGCATCACCTTCAACATAAAAATCTTCTTTGTACTTTCCTCGGCCATTTGCACCTATGTCAAAAGGGTATATCTTCTTATTAGCAAATTGAATGTTACTAGTATTTAAAAAGTGATTGTATACTAAATTTATTTGAGAGTGTTCTCTATTTTTAACGCTCTTTTCAAGTATCTTTTCTATTTCTTCATACTTTTTTAGAAAATCCTCTCTTGAAATCTTCATAATAACACCTTGTGAAGAACGAAGCTTTCTTCCAATGAGCAGCTTCTCTGAACAATCATCTTTTGCAATCATCTGATTAATTTGAAAGTTAAGACTTCCGCAGAAGCCGTAATCACTTCCAAAATAGATGTTTAGTACTGGTTTGTCGGGGTCTACTTCCCATAGCTTTTTGTCCAATATGAAATTTCTATTATTTACAATCATATCGATAATATCAGAAGCTTCTTTTTCTAAAAGCATGTATTTCTCTGCCTTTTTTCTAGCTGCGTCAACCCGTATAAGAGAATGGAAGTTCATGACCTTAACTATGATCTTAGTTTTCATATAATATTATCCTTTCTCGTTAAATCTAAAGGCCTAATCATAGTCCACCAATCCCTTGAACATAACACTCATTTCTTCAGTGGAGCGAGGGCAGAATTTATACTGATTTAATTTGCTTCGTATTTCTTTTCCGTTAGTTATTTTTTTGCGTAACTCGGTACTCATTTCATCAATATTTGCCAGTTCATATACTTCACAGGTTTCAAGATAGGATAAAAGCTCTCGTCTTACAACAGCACCTATCTTCTTGATTGTTTTAGTCTGGACCGCACCTCCAAGTCTGGAAACTGATAAACCATAATCAATTGCAGGCTTATGGCCCTTTTCGAAATTCTTTGACGAAAGCACTATCTGTCCATCTGTTATTGATATAACATTACTGGATATATACTCTGTGATATCTCCACCCTTAGTTTCAACAATTGGAAGAATGGTAATAGAACCGCCATTTCTATGTTGGCAGCCCTTCTCTAGTAAGCTTGCATGAGTATAAAAAATATCTGAAGGGTATGCGTCTCTTCCTGGAACTTTTCCTGTCAGCAAGCTGATTTCTCGATAAACATCAGCATGCTTTTTTAAATCATCAATAGCAACAAGAACGTCCATGTTCTTCTCTAGCATATACTTCTCAGCAACTGCCAATCCAAAATATGGTGTGCTTCTAAGTACCGCAGGACATTCATCATTAAAAGCAGCAATAATAATTGTATATTCCATTGCACCACGTTTTAACAACTCAGTATATACCTCTTTAACCTCTTTTTTGGTCTTACCAACAGCGATATATATACAAAGCATTTCTTTTTCCGCCTGGTTAACTATGGTATCTAGTACTATTTGAGTTTTACCAGTTTTTTTATCACCAACGATTAATTGCCTTTGACCGCAGCCTATAGGGTATATCATATCAATACCTGTAATACCTGTAAGCATTGGCCTTGTGACATTTGCTCTATCCATTATAGATATAGGCTTTGTCTCTAGCTTAAGTTCTAGCGTATCATCAAACCTTTTTCCAGTAAGTTTATCTTCTCCAAACATATCAATTATATGGCCTACTGATTCAGTGGAGAATTCACCCTTAAACTCAATTCCAGTTCCAATAACCTCATCACCAATATTGATATCAGCTGTTTTCCTGGTGACAGCTACAACTACAGTTTTTCTATTAATAGCACTAACATAACCCACTGCCTTATCTCCAATAAGTACCTTTTCATAGAACCCAACGTCCTCAAGACCGTCTACTTCAATTATGTAATTTAGTACCTTAGAAACTCTGCCCACTTCAAATATGTTCTTATTTTCTTTAAAAGCGTCAACTTTTTTTTGAATTAATTGATCAATATGCTTACTCATTTTTCCTCCAATTTATGTACTAGCATTACTAGTGATATTTATATAAAAGACTCTATACCCTAGAGCAGCTCACATTTCCTGATACCGAAATCGTAGAGTTTATTACCTACTCTTATCTGAAAACCCTCACATAAATTCTTATCCTGTATAAAGCTTACATTATCAGGCACACCATCGTAGTTGATGTTATCACTAGTAAGGACCCTTATACTTCTATCAAGGGATAGCTTTTTCATATCAAGCCAATGATAAAATTTAGTACAATCAAAATTAGTATTATCCGAAATATATTGTTCTAGAATTTTATTTTCCTTTTCATCAAGAACTTGTTTAATAATCTCAATCTGCTCATTACCTTCTAAAACGGAAAGCTTAAAAATACTATTATATGTAAGCTTGTTTAAAATTTCAGATACCACATGATAATCGTTTTTTGCATCAACCATTAGGTTAAGTTGTGAATAAACTTTAGATAATTCTTGATCTACCTTTTCTTTATCAAACGAAAAACTTTCCTTTATCTGTTTATAGTCCATAGAAAAATCATTGCAAATATATTCAGCATCAGGTGGCAAAAAAACATTTTCTACTGTCTGACTTAAATTATTATTACTAGCAATGATGTCTAAAGAATTACTTTGCCCCAGCTTAACTTTATTAGTAATTGCAGTAAGCTCTGCTTCCTTTTTCTGTATAAGAGAGTCATATGACTGCAACTGTGTAATAAAATTATTCTTAATTCGTTCATTAATACTGGTAGCCACAATTCTTAATGCAATAAAAGCTAGAGCAGTAAGTACTAGCATTACTATTAATGCAGCAAAAAAACCATAACTCATGTATTGGCCCCCACTTATCTATTAGTTACTAATTACAAAAGGATTAAAATATAAAAGTAGGAAAATGAATGCAAATAAAAGCAGTAATAGTATTGTAAGAATTATTGCAATAATCATGACTGACCGAACGATATCATTCTTAGTTTCGGGATTACGACCGACGGCTTCAGCAACCTTAGAACCAAGTATTCCTAACCCAATTCCTATACCGAGAAATGCCATGCCCAGCATAATACCGATAGCTGTCATGGTTGTTGATAAAATGTTTTCCATAAGCAATCTCCTCTTGTTTTTAATGAGTAGCTTGTTCCAACTCTCATTTTCTAAATTTGTACACCTTTATTTTTTATTTTGTTTCCCAAAATCATTATCCACCAGAACCACTTTCTGTGGTTGCCTTGACAATAAAGACGTCCGGAAGAACAATTTGTACACCATCAAATTTAACATCTCCAAACATAATGCTTAACACCTTATCAGTTGGTACATCTACAAAAGTATAATTCCAACCGTTATCAGAAATAGCACTCTGTATATCAATTGTTGCAGTAGATATTATTGTTGGGCTAGTAACATCTCCTGTAAACAGGATTGCTTTTGCACCAGAGTCTATTACATAATCTTTATCAAGCTTAATATTACAATCCAGTTTTTGTTCTGCTACAGAAAAGGAATTAACCGATATGCTTGCAGATATTGCCGCAGTCCTTATTACTACAGTATCAACAATAACGTCATCTGTTTTACCATAATTTCTGTATCCTATCTTAAGAGTATACTCAGTGTCAGGTAGCAGTTCATAGATATCCACACTATTGCGGCTTATATCAAGGGTTTTCCGTATTGGAGAACCTGCTGAGGTGTTAGTCTGTATAACTTCAACAAATACTTCTCCAAATACGCCTTCCGGGTCAGATGCATTATAGTTTATTGTTATCCTATTTGCATATGTAGCAACACCCTGCAAGTTGATATATTTAAACAAAGGATTTTGTGAAAGACTAGTGGCACCGTCACCACCCATACCTCCTGTACCTCCTCTTCCACCGCTTCCACCATTGCCGCCGTTACCACCGTTGCCGCCGTTGCCGCCGTTGCCGCCGTTGCCTCCATTACCTCCACTTCCACCTACTCCACCAATTCCACCCATTCCACCGTTACCACCGATTCCACCGGTTCCACCCTCTCCACCGATACCTCCGGCACCACCTAAGCCACCATCGCCACCTTTGCCACCGGCACCACCTAAGCCACCGACTCCACCTAGGCCTCCATTTCCGCCTCTAATAACTAAGTGTATTACGTCCTGTGTTTCTTCTTTGACTTGAGCTAGTTCTTCATCGTCCTGTGTAGAGTCCAAATACTTGTAAATATCATTAGTGTACTCATTTGTGCTGCCCTTAATAGACTTAAGATTTATGGCATTTTGGGCATAGTCCAGTTTTTCTCGTGCAACATCAAACTGCATATCTGATGTTAATAAGATAATAGGCTTAACGGATTTTGAATTTATCTCATTATTTATCACCTGGGCATTACCTATCTTGTCTATCAATACATAGGCATAGCGACTGGTTTTTAGTCCACCATCACTCGATTGTATTGAATCGCCAGTTAATAAGTATTTTCTATCTCCAAGCTTGTAAAAACCGTTTTTATTTAGGTCAGTTATTTCAATCATATTGGGGAGTTGCTGAACACTAGCGTCCTCTAGCACTTGATATCCACCACCAAAAGCTCTTAAGGAACCAGAATTGTTTTCAAATGCAACAGCCTGTTTACCCAAGCAATAATCACTACCGTCATCAAACTTAAGATAGTAGTTGTCGTCCCACTTTTTTGATACTGTAGCTGGACCTGACAAGGTTATCATTCTGTTACTTTCATCGTACACAATGCTATCCGTCTGTAACTCATATGGCTTGGGCTGACTTTCCACGTTTTTTACCACCATTAACAATATCAAACCAATAATAGCAGCTGTAAGCACCCCAAATATATAAAATGTAATAAGACTTTTACCATCTAGTTTTCGCATTACTTATCCTCCACCAACTAAACATTCTTGAACAGCGTTAGAATTCTGTCATCAAGCTTATTCATATTCGAATCATAGAATCTTATTTGAACTTGGTACGTTCCGTTGACAGTAAACCTATGAGCCAGTTCATAATACTGCGTCGTTGGAGAAGCAGTAACAGGACTAAATGGATCACTATAGCTTGTACTAGTCCCTTGTCCGTTTATAATGACATACTGAATATATTTAACCTTTTCAAGATTTACTGCATTTATGAAATATATTCTTGCAAGGTCCGCACTACTCTGGGCAATCTGAACAGTTCCTAGGTCATAGTCCTTGTTCCCTAAAGGATACCCTGTATTGGTAGCCTTTAGATAATCATTAGCTGCATTATCGAGATTGGAATAAGCTACATCCTGAATATCGGGCAGTGCACTACCGTCTTCAGCCAATCTGGTATTTTTAACATCGTAAACTGAATATAATTTTAAAATTGCACTACCTGTAGTACCTAGTTTATCTACATTTACAACTACAGGTAACTTAGTAGAGTATGTTACATCCTTATATTCATCAGGAGTAATTTCACCCCCGTCCTGATTAACTACCCTAATCTTATAATGTTCATTAACCATAACGCGATCAGAGTCACTTACCGATATATTAAAGCTAACAGTCCCATTGCCAGGTACCGCCTTTATGTTATAGAAAGGAGTATTTAAAGCTGGCACTTTAAGTGAGACATATTGGGAATCTCCCAGAGAAAGATTTGGATTGGTTCTGCTCACTGGCCTAATACATATGTAATAGTTATCATTATTAAAACTGAAATAAACTGTACTGCCATTTTCGTTCCACTTTAGCCTTCCAGGAGTCAGCATAATTTTTTCATTAGTCATATTGACATTATAGGTTGAAGGTGTGCTTATAACACCAAGGCTTGAAAGTTCAGAACTGCTGACAACCTCTTGATATGTCTGTCCGACCTTTTTGCATATTGAGTACTGTATGTTAAAGCCTAGAGTTAAATTCAGCCCGTAGCTCAAGTTGAGGTACTTATCTAAATAGCTGGTGGCACCATACGTAATAGCAGGGTTATTAGGTGTAATAATTACCTTATCTGCTGTTGTAAAAACATATATGTTATTACTAGTAGGCACAACTTCCGGCCTATAAGAGTTTATAGGATATATCTTCACACCCGGTTGATTATTATAATAAAAATACAGTTTTACGCCATACTTAGTATTTGGCTGTAAATCTTCAATAAAAGTATTATAACTGCTGGTGATTGCAGAAATTGTGGTCTGAACAGTTTTTACATATGTTTGAAAATTCTGAGCATCAATCTTATAAAGGTCAAAATACATCACTGGCGGTGTTATCTTAATTGTAGCTGAATCAGCCATTTTACTAGCATGACCTGCTATTGTCCACCTTATATTTGCTGAGTTAACAGTTGTATCAATAGTATATGCTGCTCCACTGTTAAGGTTAACTGCTGGTGTAATATTATTGAAGTTAAAACTATAGAATACCGGATCTTCATTTACTGGGTATGTGGTCTTTTTAAGTTGAACCTCATCTAACTTTTTAACAGTGGTAACAGGACTCAAATTTATATTACTAAGTCGGGCTCCGTTAGAAGAAGCACTAAAACTAAACCTATCACGGTAAGTATTTACTATTCCGCTCTCAAAATCTATAGTTGTATTGAGTGGTTGAATATTGTTACCAGTAACCTTAAAAAATGATCCTTTTGCATTGCCAGTAGTATCTTCAGCGATACCATTTCCAGTATAATTTATACTAATATAATTACCTTTTCCTGTACCACTAACTGTTTGAAGCGCAAATTGCAAGCCATTTGTTACACTTTCAAAACCTGAAACACCATTATCATATATCGCAGAAATACTAAAATATAGTGTTCGATTTAGCAGACTTTCAATATCGCTATATTTAAGATATGCGACACCTAAGTTTTGTACCAAGCTGTCAAACGGAATAATAATCGACTTGACAGGCGCATCAGTTTTGTTAGTGTATACATTAACTTTTAACGCGGCCAATCTTGATATATGTGCATAGTTAACATTATCTGTATCAGATACAGAAATAAGATAACGATTTTCCAACGGATTATCAGTCATTGTAAATGACAATGAAGTAGTATCTTTATCGAGCACATATGTAGACTCAAAGTATTGATTAATCAAGGTGTTCTCCACAGCACCGCCATAAAAAGCATTACTGTAGCTTCTCGTCATTAGCTTTAGTGAGTATCTTTCACCCCTATCGAGACTATTTATTTTCAAGATACTGTTCTGAGCGTTCAGCGCTGGAATGTTGTTTTCAATGCTAAATGTACCGACACCAGTAGTGTAGAAGGTTCCCACTACAGCTGCCGTGTCAGGAGTATCTATGTAATATCGCCAGGAAACACTTTGTGTGTCAGAAGTCCAAGGGTAGAAATATACCTTTGGTGCTTGATAGGGAGCATCACAAGTCGTTGACCTGATAACCACCTTAGGATCTACTATTTCAGGGAAGAAATCACTCGTCTCCTTTAGCTTTGCCCTATAGGTAAACACATACTTTGTGCCCCTAGTCATCGAAGCTGCTTCGTTTTTACCAAAAAGGAATATTGCACTAGGCACTGCCCCCATATCACTTTGTTTAATGGGGCTGACAACAGTAGCAACTGGAGTGTTCTGAGAATAAAAATCCTGAGCAGTGGGTTGCTGTGAATAGCTTGCTTGATCGAACGCATAATACGTAAAGCTTTCGGTTAGATCTGAGCTGTTGTCAAATTGTGCTGCCCTTATTTCATAGCCTAAAATTATGCCAGCGTCAAATTTTGAATATGCTTGAAGCTGCGTAGCATCAGTAACATATTGCGAAATGTTAGCTACCGTAATAGGCAATATTGTCAACCCATTATTTACATCAATTTGAGTTAGGTCAGGCAATGTTGCTCTTTTATCAAAAGTCTTAATATTGTCTGTTATTTTGAACTCATTTCCATATTTAGTGTAGTCTCTTGCACTAATGATCTCAACAGTGTACTTAGACGCTGAAATAACAGAAGGATTTATTTTAAAATCTGATCCCGTAATTAATGTGCTATTTCCAGTATTATATAGCTGATCAGCTAAAGTACTGTTATAATTCTCTCCGTCTGTACCCACCAAAGTATATGTAGCAACAGGCCTGGAGGTCTTTGCTGCATTTGCATCACCATTATAGAGATTTATTTCAACATACTCCATAGTGCTAGCTTCATATGCACTTGATACCCCAGCCACCCCATCAACTAGATTTAACCTGAATGCGATAGGATTTGTGCTGGCAATCTCCGGAGTCATATTAGCAGTAAATGTATTTGGTGTATTTGTTTTAGTAACAATGCTGCCTATAAGACTACGTTTTGTATAGCCCACACCATCATTCAAATCAATATTTCCATAGACATTTAATATGTAGTTATCATTAGCTTTGAGATCTGATTCATAAAATGGAATATCATAAGTATTGGTTCCACTTGTATCAACTATCTTATATTTTGATATATCAATAATCTGATAGGAATTGATGTCCCCTTTTGAATTCTGATATTCTATAATTAGTGGGTTTGCACCATCAACCTTAATCAGTGAGCCATTAGTGTTGAGATGAATAAATCCAACTATTCTGTCATGGGCTGTCAAAACATCATCTTTTCTAAAAGTAACTGTAGGGTAATTACTTCCTACAATGTTAAATACATCGGAAACAGCACTTGCGTATTCAGTCTGTTTTTCATTATCAAACCCCTCAGCAATTACTTTGACTCTATAATCCTGCCCGCTTCTGATATCAACTCCATCTACGTATAATACTACAGGCTCTTTATATGATGGAGTATACAGCTTCTTGACAAGCTTATCGGGTGTACCTACTTCATATACTTCATATCTATATCTGATAATTGAATTATCTGAATCCGTAACAGAATCCAAATGCATTTCAAAGCTTCTTGTTCTCTTATTTACAACAACAGTAGGTTTTCCTAGCTGTGGAGCTTTCCTCAACGTCCAAAACTCTCCTTCTATATTATCGGGAGCAGTAACAAGATCTACATCATATTTCAATTTAATATTTTGAGCAACCAATTGATACTTTGTGTTGGAACTTAGGCCCTCAAATGTTACTGTTACTGCCTTTGTACCATCTGGCTGTGTGCTTGCAGTAGCTGCTTCTACAAGTTTTGGTGCAATGGATATTGAACTGCCTGTGAGCATAAGCTCTAAACTATGAAGATAGGAATACTCCTTGATCGTAACCTTAAACTGTAATTTATCGCTAGTGGCAAAATCCTTTTTCACTGTTATACCGAGAGAATCTGTCTTAAAAAACTTGTCTGTAAAAACTTTTGAATACCAAGTATTATCAACTGAGTAATTAGCTGAAACCACCATACGGTACTCAGTATTTGGTATAAGACCACTAAAGGAAAAATCGTACTCATTTAAAGAAGTTTGAATACTATCAACATCATCTTTTCTGTATATCTGTTTTCCAGAGCTATTTTCTAGTATCTGGATAGAGAATCTTTTTGAAGGGTCAGGATCCAGTCTATTCTCTGCATCAACAACAGAAATATGGCAAGTCATTGTATTCGACTTAACGTCCAAATTGCTAATAGTAAATACAGGTAAAATTATACCCTTTGTAAGCTCTGTGCCTCCGCTATTTTCCAGTTCAATCTGATCTCCGCTTCTTCCATTACTGCCTGAAGCACCATTTACACCGGATGAACCGTTTGCGCCGGACGAACCATTTGATCCGTTCACACCATTTATTCCATTTGCACCAGTTGTACCTGTTGTTCCAGGTTTACCAGGTTCACCTGCTGTACCATCAGTTCCTGAGTCTCCGTCATCACCACTCTTACCATCCTCGCCTTTCAATCCTTCTAGGCCTTCCTTACCTTTATCACCAATCTTTCCATCTTTACCTTTTTCTCCGTTTGTACCATTTACACCATCAATAGTCTTAATATCAAACTTCGGAACTTGTGCAAGCAACTTCTTTTGATCCTCAGGTATAATCTGAATATTGTCTTCAGAATTTATAACCATCTGCTCCATTGACATTTTTGCTTTGCCGTCCTTGACTAAAGTTCTGCTTGCGAGGTTAATAATAACGCCATTATTTATTTCAGCATAGCAATTTAAGGATACCGTTTGCCAGGTTCCCTCCTGAGTAATGATTCTAATAATCCCATAATCATAATAATTTATTTCAACAAAATCCTTAAATTCTTTAACGTTTTTATTAGAAAAAGTAATTTTTATATTGTCAGATATAATCATGTATTTGTTATCACTTATTTTCCACATCAAATCCTTAAAATCAATGGGTTCACCTAGATTGTCAAGTATGTAATTAGAACCTGAATTCTCTATAATTGACTCATTGGTCATGCCGTAATACTTAACCATAGAAGTCTCAAGTTCATCTAATCCCATCATTACGCTGTCCGCAAGTGTTCCTACTGAACCATCATTGTAGTGCACAAAAGTATCAGCATCAATAGCCACTTCCTCGCCCTGCTGATCAGTAAAGACAACTTTATTTGGATATTTAACCTTGTACTTTGTACCCTTTTCAAAATAAATTTGATTATTAACATCTTCAGTCCCTGTACCCTTTGGAGATGTCAAAATATATCCATCATTTTTAAATGACTGCTCATTCTGAGAGTCCTTATAAGCAGCAAAGCTCAAAACCGCTACCAGAAAAAGAAGTACAAAAAAGCAACTACTTAAAAATCCCTTGTTCCTATACATACAATTCTCCTAAAAAAAGCAATAAGTTTAGTAATAACTTAATAATTTCCGCATTTTTTGACTGCTTTTTCAGCAAATTCAAAAGAATACATTTAATCGTATTTTTGTATAAAAAATACATACCTAAAAATAAGTGTAACACAGTATTACTAGTTTGTTAAAGATAATTTGTATTTTTTTTTAAAGACAAAATTCGCTATTAAATTTTCCTAAACGCCTGAACTAAATTTGTGTATACTTCAATGTCGTAACCCTACTGCAATACAGCTTTTCTAATATTTAGATGCTAATATTTAGTTTTATATAAAGTCGAATTAGCACGAATTTTAAAATAATAAAAAAAATAGACACCTAAATGATACTTTTTTCAGTTTAATATAAAAAGTGAAGTTATTTATATCAAACCTAAATAGCAAATTCAGTGTGCCTATTTTATTAATCTACTAAGTAAAATTATGATAACCTTCCGCTGAAATCTTCATAGTTGAAGGTTCTTATTATTTCAAGACCATGCTCCTCACTATATAGTGCAATTGAGGGCAGGTTAACACCATTAAACGTATTGTTCTTTACCATGGAGTAATGTGCCATATCACAGAAAACCAGCTTGTCACCAATATTTAGAGGTTCATTGAAGGAATAGTCTCCAATAATATCACCAGCAAGGCAGGTATTACCGCCAAATCTGTATGTATACTTATATTCACCTGGTTCCCCTGCTCCAATAATATTGGGCCTATAAGGCATTTCCAGTACATCGGGCATATGGCAGGCAGCAGATGCATCTAGAATACCTATTTTAATTCCATTATCCACTATATCCAAAACGGAGGCTACCAAGTAACCCGTATTCAGAGCAACAGCTTCGCCAGGCTCAAGGTATATGTCCACATTATACTTATTTTTTAAATAGAGTATACATTCAATCAGCTTTTCAACATCGTAATCCGGCCTTGTTATATGGTGCCCACCACCAAGATTAAGCCACTTCATGCCCTTCATATAGGGCCCAAATTTCTCATCAAAAGCCTTTATAGTGCGTTCGAGAGTATCTGAATTTTGCTCACACATGGTGTGAAAATGCAATCCATCTATCCCGTCTAACTCATCGGGTCTAAAATTGGCAACAGTTACACCCAGGCGGGATCCAGTATAGCAGGGGTTGTAAATGGGTGTTTCAATCTCTGAATATTCAGGATTTACACGAATGCCGCATTCAATTTTTCTATGGTAAGCTTTGATTCTGTCTCTGAATTTCCTCCACTGAGCAAATGAATTAAAAACTATGTGATCACTGTAGGAAATCAACTCATCAAACTCATGCTCCACATAGGCAGGTGCATATACATGAACCTCTTTACCCATCTTCTCATATCCTAGGCGAGCTTCAAAAAGTGAACTAGATGTCACCCCAGCCAGGTATTTTCCTATAAGGGGATACACAGCATGCATAGAGAAGCCCTTTTGAGCTAAAAGTATTTTAGCACCTGTTCTTTTTTGAATAGAGTCCATTAACTCAAGATTTTTGATAAGCAAACTTTCATCTACTACATAACAGGGCGTAGGAACCTTATTGAAATCTATCGGCATTTTATTTTCTCCTTTTCCAGTTTAAAATGTCCCCCACCTGATAAAATGTGGGGGACAGCGTTATATGCTTATTGTAATATTAGAATAATCAGTGGTTTATTCAGTCTAACAATGTAGGATTCAAATCCTCCTGCCAAGGCAGGCCATGCTTATTGAGAGCATCCATAAACGGATCAGGATCGAATTCTTCAACATTATATACTCCAGGTTTTTTCCAAAGCCCCTTCATAATCATCATAGCGCCAATCATTGCAGGTACACCTGTAGTATATGAAATAGCCTGAGAACCTACTTCTGCATAACATTCTTCATGCACACAGACATTATATACATAATAAGTCTTTGGTTTGCCGTCCTTTACTCCCTGAATAATACATCCAATGTTGGTTTTACCTTTTGTCCTGGGTCCAAGCGAAGCAGGATCAGGCAGTACTGCCTTTAAGAATTGTAGTGGTATAATCTGCTTACCCTCAAACTCAATAGGCTTAATGGACGTCATTCCAACATTTTCGAGCACCCTCAAATGAGTAAGATAATTATCTGAGAAGGTCATCCAAAAACGGATTTGCTTGAGTCCCTTTATGTTTACTGCAAGTGATTCCAACTCTTCATGGTATAGAAGATATATGTTCTTTGGCCCTATTTCGGGCAGATCATAGGTCTTTTTGAATTCGAGAGGCTTTGTTTCTACCCACTCCCCGTCCTTCCAATACCTGCCGTTGGCGGTAATTTCTCTAATATTAATCTCAGGGTTAAAGTTTGTTGCAAAGGGATATCCATGGTCTCCTGCATTTGCGTCAACTATATCTATATAATTAATTTCATCAAAGTGGTGCTTTTGTGCATAGGCACAAAACACGCCTGTTACACCTGGGTCAAACCCACTTCCTAGTAAGGCTGTAAGTCCTGCCTTCTCGAACTTCTCCCTATATGCCCACTGCCACTTGTATTCAAACTTCGGAATCTCAGGCGGCTCATAGTTTGCTGTATCAACATAGTGCACACCTGTTGCAAGGCATGCATCCATGATAGTTAAATCCTGGTATGGCAGTGCAACATTTATTACAATCTCAGGCTTAAACGCATTGATAAGGTCAATAACCTCCTGAGTATTATCAGCATCAACCCTTGCGGTATGTACAATGGTCTTAGTATCCTTAAGTGTGTTTTTAATAGCGTCACATTTTTCTTTTGTCCTGCTCGCTATCATTATCTCCTCAAAAACATCAGGTACTTGGCAGCACTTATGTATTACTACATTTGCTACGCCCCCTGCTCCGATTATTAAAGCTTTTCCCATATCAGTACCTCCCTTTTGAATTTTATTAGCATGATTATACAGCTATGTATCATAAATTGCAATAAATTCCTACGAATATCATTAAATTTATTTAAAATATTAAAAATACCAGAAGAATCTAAACTTAAGTCAATATTCCTCCGGCATTCTTCAGTTTACTAGGTATTTCTAGTTTTTCCATCGCAATGATTTCCATATGCGCGTAATGCTCACCATACATGAATTACATGGTAAGTAAAAGCCATTGCAAGTATAAGTGCCCTGCGTTTTACGTCCTCTTTAGCGCTCGTAGTAGGTATACCCTCTAAGGCCATTTTCATATGCCTTCATAATCTCACGCCTCTCAGTTGCAGTAATCTTTCCTTCTCTGATTGCATCCTCAGCTCTTTGACGGAAACGAACCAGCATATCCTTAGGCTCATATTCTACATAAGAAAGAACATCCGAAACGCTGTCCCCATGAAGCTCTTTTACAAGATCATAGCCTCCGTCAGAATTAACTCTTACACTTACTACATTTGTATCTCCAAAAAGATTATGTAAGTCTCCAAGGGTCTCTTGATATGCTCCCACCAGGAAAACACCCAAGTAATAGTCTTCTCCGTTTTTTAACTCGTGCAAAGGTAGGGTGGTTCTAACATCGTGTAAATCTATAAATCTATCAATCTTTCCGTCACAGTCACATGTAATGTCAGCTATTACAGCATTGCGCTTTGGAAATTCCAGCAATCTATGTAAAGGTACAATGGGGAATAGCTGATCGATAGCCCAGCTGTCCGGTATTGACTGGAATACCGAGAAGTTGCAGTAATAGATATCAGCAATTGCACTCTCAATATCCTCTAAATCTGGTGGAGGAGTCTTGAGCTTCTGTTTTTCCTTTGCAATCTGATTGATAGTATTCCAGAAAATCTTTTCTGCAAACGACCTTTCTCGAAGACTTATTCTGCCATGCTTAAACATACCTCTTATATCGTCTCTATAATATAGTGCATCGTTATAGCATTCTTGAATATTTTTTAAGTTTAGATTCTTATTTACATCAAACAGGTTCTTTACCGCCTCGGTTGCGTTGTCTTCAAGCTTATCGGGTATCTCATATTCCTCAAACTTTTCTACATCCAACACGTTGAACAAAAGCACTGAATAATATGCGACTGTAGTACGCCCTGATTCTGTTACAATCACAGGATGCGGTATTTGGCTCGGGTCAAGTACTGACATGACAGCCTCAACAATGTCAGTACAATACTCTTCAACAGAGTAGTTTCTACTGTTTGTATAATTGGTATTGGAACCATCATAGTCAACTGCAAGGCCTCCGCCCAAGTCCAGGTAGCCCATCGGAGCTCCCTCTTTTACAAGCTCAGCATAGACTCTCGTTGCCTCAAGTACTGCAGAACGTATATCTCTAATATTTGGAATTTGAGAGCCAAGGTGATAGTGCATAAGTTTCAAGGCTCCCAGCATATTTTTTTCTTTTAGTGTATCAACCATTGAAATAACCTGAGTAACGTTAAGACCAAAAATACTTCTGTCCCCACCTGACTCAGTCCAATGACCACCAGCTTTAGCAGAAAGCTTAATTCGAATACCAATATTAGGCTCTACGCCCAAAGCCTCCGAACGTTCCAGCACAAGGTCCAGCTCAGTAGGAATCTCTATTACAAAGAAACACTTATAACCCATTTTGACAGCATAAAGACCCAAATCAATGAATTCTTCATCCTTGTATCCATTACAAATAAGACATGCTTCCTTGTCCTTCATTGCGGATAAAGCAGCTACCAGCTCAGCCTTTGAGCCTACCTCAAGTCCATGGTGGTATCGCTGTCCAAATCTCGTAACCTCTTCAACAACCTGCTCTTGTTGGTTTACTTTGATAGGATATACTCCTCGATACTCATTCTGGTAGTGTAGCTTTTTCATTGCTTCAGCAAATGAATTGTTTATGAATGAAATCTGTGAGTCCAAGATATTTTCGAACCTTAGTAAAACTGGCATATCAAGTCCTCTTTCACGTATACCTGAAATAATATCCATAATACTGATAGAAGATGATTCATCATCCTTATAAGGGCTGACCATTACCTCTCCCTTGTCAGATATAGAAAAATAACCATTACCCCAATTCTTAATACCATAAAGTTCTTCAGACTTTTCTCTTGTCCATCTACCCAAAATCTCCGGTTTATTCATGGTCTTTTTTCCCTTTCGCAAAACCCAAAATAGTAAAGATTTCTCTATTAATTTTTGTATTAATGCAAAAGATAACATATCAATTACTTGATTGTCAATAATTATCATCAACAGATATTTGTTTAAGTATGAGCATTATTTTAGCTAGAATTTAGAATATGGGCCTCATAACGCGCATAGAATTTAGTACTGCTATCAGCGCAACACCAACATCCGCAAATACTGCTTCCCACATTGTAGATAGCCCAAATGCAACCAATACCATAACAAGCAGCTTCACTGCGAATGCAAATATAATATTCTGCCATACTATTCTTCTAGTACGCTTTGCTATCTTTATGGCAGTTACTAACTTGGACGGTTCATCGTTCATAATAACAATATCAGCCGCCTCAATTGCTGCATCCGAGCCCAATCCACCCATGGCAACCCCTATATCAGCCCTAGTCAGTACAGGAGCGTCATTTATTCCATCTCCAACAAAAAGCAATTTGCCCTTTTTACTTGTATTCTCTCCAAGCATTTCTAGCTTTTCAACCTTTTGATGAGGTAATAATTCTGAATAAGCCTCATCCAAACCCAAATCCGAAGACACCCTTTGTGCAACAAGTTTGTTATCCCCGGTTAGCATAACTAGTTTGCTAATTCCAACGGCTCTGAGGTTTGCTATTGCAGAGCGGGCATCGTCCTTTTCCTCATCTGATATAACAATATATCCTGCATAAACGCCATTTACAGCTAGATATACTACCGTTCCGATTTCCTCCGTTTCCATTACGTTAGTTCCAACTTCAGAATGTCCTAATAGCTTAACATCCATTTCTTCCATAAGTTTTTTGTTGCCAGCTAGAACCGTTGTAGTAGCAGATGCTTCTGAAATTATAGCTTTTATTCCTTGTCCTGCAATATCCTTATAATCGGCTATTGCAGATTTATCTACTTCTCTGCCATAAGCTTTTAGTATTGAGACAGCAATAGGATGAGTTGAATAGCTTTCTGCATATGCCGCATATCTAAGCAACTGCTGCTCTGAGATGGTAAGAGTGTGTATCTTTGTCACCTTAAATATGCCCTTTGTCAACGTACCAGTCTTGTCAAATACAACAGTCTCAACAGAATTTAGTGCTTCTAGATAGTTGCCCCCTTTAACAAGAATACCGTTTTTTGAGGCTCCTCCAATTCCACCGAAAAAGCCCAGAGGAATAGATATTACTAATGCACATGGGCAAGAAACTACTAAAAACGAAAGTGCCTTATACACCCATTCTGTAAACGTTGCACCACTTAATACCAGTGGAGGGATAACAGCTACTAGCGCAGCTGCCAATACTACAGCAGGTGTATACCATCTAGCAAATTTAGTGATAAAGTTCTCGGTTGGTGCCTTTTTGCTGCTTGCATTCTGAACCAATTCAAGGATCTTTGATACTGTAGATTCTCCAAATCCTTTTGTGACTTCTACTGTAAGTAATCCATTCTTATTAATTGACCCTGAAAGTACCTCGCTGCCAATAGTTACTTCACGGGGTATAGATTCACCGGTTAGTGCCGAAGTATCAAGCATTGAGCTGCCCTCTACCACCCTTCCGTCAAGCGGTATTTTTTCACCGGGCTTAATAATAATGTAGTCTCCTATTCTGACACTTTGGGGAGACACCCTCACCTCTTTATCACCTTGCTTTAGATTTGCATAGTCTGGTCTAATATCCATCAATGCACTGATGGAACGCCGTGAGCGGTTTACAGCCATATCCTGAAAAAATTCTCCAACCTGATAAAAAAGCATAACTGCGACACCCTCAGGAAATTCTTTTATGGCAAATGCCCCTATTGTGGCTATACTCATTAAAAAGTTTTCATCAAATACTCTTCCATGTATTAGGTTCTTGGCTGCTTTTAGTACAACATCCCCACCTATAATAAAGTAACTTAGTAAAAATAATGATAGCTCGGCGTAAAAAGGCAGCTTCAAAATAATACCGGCAGCAAACAGTAAAACTCCTATGCTAAATAAAATAAGCCTTTTTCTTGGTATTAAGCCGCCATGAGTGTGATCATCATGGTCATCATCATGGTAGCTACCCTTGTTATGGTCATCTTCATAGTGGCTACCCTTTTTATTGCCATCAGCATAGTGACTACTTTTATTAGGGTCACTATCATAATGACTACTGTTGTTGAGTCTATTATCATGGTAATTACCATCACTTGGAGGATTTTCTATGCCACAACTACTGCACTTTAACTCATCACAACTGCCAGTGCTGCAATTATAGGAACTACAATTTTTACCACATACCGGGAATTCACTTGTGCCCTCTCTTCTTAAATCAGAAGACTTATCACCCAACACAACAATTTTTAATCCATGTTCAACCTTATGAGCAGTTTTCATAGCAAGCTCAATTAAGCTTTCTTTATCTGCAGAACTATCAGCATTAATAATCATCTTTGATGAAATGAAATCAACAACTACGTTATCAATACCGTCCAGCTTTTGTACTGCTCTTTCAATGCTTGCAGCACAATTTGCACAATCTAGGCCCCTTATCAAAAATACTATTTCATTTTTTACCATATATATCCCTCATCTCTTTTCAGCAACATGATCAAGCCCTTGCTTAAATATTTCCTTTACATGATTATCATCTAGTGAGTAGTACACAATCTTGCCTTCTTTTCTATTGCGAACTAACCTAGCCTGTTTGAGTACTCTGAGTTGATGTGAAATTGCTGATTGAGACATATTTAGCAGAACAGCAATATCGCACACACACATCTCTGCCTCACTCAGCGCACACAATATTTTGATTCTTGTAGAATCCCCAAATACTTTAAACAGCTCAGCTAGATCATATAAGCTTTCTTCTTCAGGCATTTTATCCATTACGGCTTTAACAAGCGCCTCATGGATTACACTACAATCACATCTTTCTATTCCATATCTCTCGTCTATCATATGTTTCACCGCACCTTTCTATTTGCTCTATTAATATTAAATATATTATATGTACATATGAACATATGAATAACTATTCATATGTTATGTTTAAATTATATGCCCTTATTCTGATAAATGCAATACCTAAAGTAAAAACTTTGGATATTTTACATGTACAATATAAGGGCATATAGTGATTGTACTTCTTGTATATGTTATTTTATATTATTGCCTTTTCATAAAATTGTTAATTTAATTACTTTAATTAATCTCAACTTTGTCAATATATTAAAGTTGTATCATTATTTATAGTGCTATACTAATTTACTTTTAACTTATTCTTTAACCCTTAAGCTCTCTTTTCAATATCTTGCCAGAGCTGTTTTTGGGTAGGCTGCCAACAAATTCAATATCCCTTGGAATCTTATATAAAGCAAGCCTCTCCTTGAGATATTTATTAAGCTCTCTAGCAGTACATAACTCACAATCCTTCAGTACTACAAACGCCTTAACAAATTCACCTCTGAGCTTGTCATTTACTCCAATAACAGCAGCTTCCTTTACCTTTGAATACTGGTATAATATTTCCTCGACTTCTCTAGGATAAACATTCATTCCTCCAACAATGACCATGTCTTTTTTTCTATCAACTATATATATGTAACCGTCCTCATCCTTTTTAGCCAAATCACCAGTGTGCAGCCATCCATTTCTTAAAGTTTTGTTCGTTTCCTCCTGCTGACCATAATATCCCTTCATAACACTTTCACTTTTAACAATAAGCTCGCCTACTTCGCCTGCCTTTAGCTCATTATCATTTTCATCAACGATTTTACATTCAACATCTACCAGCGGAATACCAATAGAGCCCTCCTTTTGGACACCATCTAGAGGATTAAAGGCAACAGCAGGAGCCGCCTCTGTTAAGCCATACCCTTCAACAACAGGTAGCTTGAGTATTTCTTTTGCCTGTCTGAAAATTTCTACAGGCAAAGCTGCTCCACCTGATACAGCTAATCTAAGTTTTGGGAAAGTAATATTCTTTTTGCCTGCTTCTAACAATACTATGTACATGGCCGGAACACCCATAAATACTGTAATTTCATCTTTCAAAAGGGACTCTACTACTTCCTTTGGGGAAAAGCTTTCTATTATAACTATCGAAGAACCCGACCACAAGGGCATCAATACGCATGCTGTAAAGGCAAATACATGAAACATAGGTAATACACACATGTATATATCATCTTTCCTGCTGAACAGCCCTTGTCTACATTGTTCTGAATTTACTACTAAATTTTTGTGGGTCAGCATGGCCGCCTTTTGCTTTCCTGTTGTCCCAGATGTATAAAGAAAGGTTGAAACTGCACTCTCATCATAAAATTCTTTAAATTCTATTCCCTGTGTTTTTTCTATATCCTCATCAAAGTCTTCCCCAAGCACAAATACTGTGACATCTAGGGCATTATGAATAGCTTCTTTGGTGAGTTTTGCCTTCTGAAGTATTAATGGGTGAATAATCATGTATTTTGCTTCAGCATTCTTAACTATGTATGCTATTTCCTCCATAGTAAGCAGCAAGTTAATGGGAACTATAATAGCCCCGTTTTTTACTACACCAAAGTAGGAATAAATAAACTCGGTTGAATTGGGACAGCTAAGCACCACCTTCTCCCCTTGCTTTATACCTAATTTTTGCATAGTTTTTGCATAATGGATAACAATCTGGTCCAACTGCCCATATGTTACTGAATTCCCCCTAAATTTAATAGCAACATCGTTTTCCACAAAATTATTTTTATAAATATTACCTACCATTAATATCTACCCCCAATAATTATTTTACATTTATTATAGCATAGATATATTTTTTGGTAATATTTTTTTTTGCAAATGATTAGAATTTATTCTTTATATACTTCTATTACCTTGTCATAAATAATTTGCAAGTTCTTTTTGAGTCTTACATCAGTTGGACAAAGTTTTAATGCAATTTTCGCATACTCTAGAGATTCTTTGTACATCCCAAGATTATAGCATGCGATTGCTGCCAGGTCGTATATATCCCATCTCCACCCTCTCGCATCGCTAGGGTATCCATTAAAGAACTTCTCCTTTATGTCCAAGCCTTTTGTTGTAGCAAAAAAGGTTGTCACCCAATCTTGATTGTTATAAGCTATATAAGCTGCTTCGATAAATGGATCACGGCTGTAGGGTGTCTCTGCCATTGCTCTTAAAAGCCAGGATCTTGCTTGCTGATAGTCGCCTTTTGCATTATAGCAGATAGCTATGAATTTCATAGCTGACCCTCTTTCCTCCTCCCATGTAGCTCCTGGAAGGCTAAGATATTTCTTTAAGGTAGCAATACTCTCATCCCATTTACCTGCAAACATAAGCTCTCGCCCATAATAGTGTGTATTTCTGACGTCATTAGGGAATTCTTTGAGAGCAAGTTCTAGTAATTCAAGATTAAAGCCTCGGTCTTTTGAATTATCAGGATAATGTTTAACTGCCAGCCCGTCAATAAAGGTGCTTTTTTGTTCACCTTCACCTATATAATCAAGCACTTCATGCGTTGGATATATCCATCTATATCCCTTCCTAGCGTGTATTCTGTGATGGTTGTATTGAACTCCGGGAGTACCGTCGGGATTAAAGCTCCAAATGTATAGATACCTTGCAATTGTAGTTTCAGCTGTCCACGCATTTTCAAGGCATTTCCTCCAACCCGGGGAAATTACCTCATCTACATCCATGCTTACACATATGTCATAATCTTCTGGAATCTCTTTGAGCAGTTCATTTCTAGCCTTATCAAACCTCCACGGAACAATGGGGATCTCATATACGATTGCACCCCTTTGCCTGAATTTTTCTACTGTTTTATCTGTAGAGCCTGTGTCCCCTATATATACTTCATCTGCTTCCTTTAACGAATCCATAAAGCGGTCTACAAACTTTTCCTCGTTCTTAGCTACTGCATAAACACAAACCTTATACTTACCCAAAATACCAGCCCCTTACTATAAATAAATAAACAAATCTACCCCCATTTTATGCACAATGGGGGTAGATTCGTGATAATTTACGATATTCTGGATATCAGTTGTACTGAAAAAGGGTATATTTACTTACTTCCATTCACCCCACTCATCAGGACAAAAGCCAACAGTTGCAAGTTTTCCATTTCGAACAATTGGCGTTTTATATAACTTTGGGTTCTTAAAAAGCACCTCAGCCGCAACATTCCCAACACCAAGCTGTTGCATATTTAATGTTTTGTATTCTTTACATTCAGCATTAATTAATGACTTTAATCCGACCGCACTTTTAACGCTTTCAAATTCTCCCTTACTCATTCCGTATTTAAACAGGTCGATATACTGATAAGAAATCTTTCTTTCCTTAAAATAGCGTTCTGCCTTCTGTGTTTCAAAACATTTTTTTGCTCCAAAAATCTGAATATTCATAAATCTCCTTACATCATCAGCATTCCAAAATCCTGTATTCCAAAGGCCCTAGTTCAAATGCTGCTATACCAGACTTATACTCTATACATTCCCCAGTAATAATATCCTTAACTGTTTCTGTCTTGTATCTAGCCAAGTCAAGACGAACATAAGCATTATTACTATCGCTTGTATTAACCGATAAACATATACGTTTATCATTATCCATTCTAATCATAGCATATGCTTGGCTATAGCAATATATCATTTCGTATTCACCGCCAGATAGCTGGTTGTACTTCTTTCTAATAGAGGTAAGAAATCTAAACCATGTCAATATCTCACTATCCTCTTTACCCCATGGATATGCCATCCTGTTGAAGGGGTCCTCATATCCTTGCATTCCTGCTTCATCACCATAATAGATAGTTGGTACACCTGGAAGGAAGAATTGAAGAAGCGTAGCAACTTTCAACCTTCTTTTAGCAATAGCATATTGTTCTGGATTCAATCTATAAATAGCCTTGTCATCTCGACTTAAGTCATTTTTGCTTGGTGCACCGCTTAAAACAGTAATTACTCTTTCAATATCATGCGTTGTTAATAGATTCATCAAGCAATGCAGTACTGGGGGTGGATAATTTTCAATAATGCTCATTATACTGTTTGAAAACTCACATGCTGTTATCCTGCATAAGCAAAAGTCGACTATTTCGTTTCGAAATGGGTAATTCATAATGGAATCAAATTCATCCCCAAATACATATTCCTTTTGTTGCCCATAACTCGATTTGTTTGATGCATCCTCCCAAACCTCTGCTACTAATACCGCATCCTCTTTTTCCTTTTTAACGTTTTCTCTCATTGTTTTAAGGAAGGAATCAGGTAGTTCGTCAGCCACATCCAGCCTCCATCCAGAGGCCCCATGTCTTAACCACTTTTTGATTATAGCATTTTCTGAGCTTAAAATATAATCTATATACGATGGCTCAAGTTCATTAATATTGGGCAATGTGTCAAAGCCCCACCAACTATCATACCTGTCCGGAAAAGCTGAAAACGAGTACCACTTAAAGTATGGAGAGATTTGTGACTGATATGCACCTAAATCTGGATAATTACCATACTTATTAAAGTATTTACTGTCACTGCCTGTATGGTTGAAAACACCATCAAGTATAATACGGATTCCATATTTGTCAGCCTTTTCGCATAGCTCTTCAAACATCTCTGTTGTTCCAAACATAGGGTCAATTGACTCATAGTCACCTGTGTCATACTTATGATTGGTAGATGACTTAAATATTGGGTTGAGATAAATAATTGTTATTCCTAAATCACGTAGGTAAGGTAATTTCTCGATTATTCCACTGAGGTTCCCTCCAAAAAAGTCATTTGCAAGATACTCTGTTCCAAATTGTTCAACCTTATAATACGGAGTATCTTCCCAATCTCTAGCAATTATATCATTTCGTCCACTTAATTTTGCAGCTAGAAAGCTATCATAGCTGCCTCTACAAAAACGATCAGGAAATATCTGATACATAATGCCATTTTTAAACCAATGCGGAGTATCAAAGCCCTTTTTGTAAACCGTTATTTGGAACGGAATTGGAGAGTAGTCATAAATCTGTCCCTCCCCACCTAATCTAGCCGGATTGTTACCATAGTAATATTTTCTTCCATTTGCTGCTATTGCAAAGTAGTACCAAACGAGACCTGTGAAGTCTGACAACTCTAAGGTAGTCTCATATACACTACCCTCGGCAATATTAAATATGAAATGCATAGTTTGCATGTGCTCTATATTATTAATGTAATACACAAGGTTAACACTTTCGGGTATTCCTTCAACGTCTGCATATAAACGAATTACTACTGAGCTTCCAGATTCTACTGCTCCAAATGGATGCCTGTATACCTTGTTATGAGAATTATGCTCAATCTTCATATTATAATTCCTCCCTGTTGCAACTAAGTAATCCTTACTCTGGTAATTTCCACTCAAACGAATTATATTGTTTATTGTGCATTCTTTATGCTTGGTCTTCTCTCTATGCCTCTTAAATATAGTACAATATAAGCCTTAATGTGCATTCTTTATGCTCTGTTTCAACTTATATACCCATATATAAGCTCTATGTTGCCTCTAATAATTACTCTCATCTATTGAATGAAAGCACATAATAGGATAATATTTACTTTATAAAGATTACTTAGATTATATAATAGAGTAATAACCAAGTTTAAGATACAGCACGATAAGTATTTTGTCAACCAAATATATATATCTTTACTTACTCTATTATTTAAAGGAGATAACTCTATGAAACTGAAGTTCAAATTCAAACATATAATTAAGGCTATTACCACCTTGGTAATTTTAGGTATTTTAGGAGTTTTTTTATTGTTAGGCATTAACCTCTACGTAAAAAGTACTGTATCTGACAGGATTATCACAGAGTCAGAAGCAACTAACCTTGATGCGGATTGTATACTAATTCTCGGTGCAGGGGTATATAGTAATGGGTCCCCTAGTCCAATGCTCCAGGACCGTATGCTTCAAGGAATTAAGCTCTATGAAAATGGAGCCTCAAAAAAGCTACTTATGAGTGGAGACCATGGTACAGTACAATATGATGAAGTTAATGTAATGAAGCAATTTGCTATTGACATGGGAATACCTTCACAAGATGTATTTATGGACCATGCAGGCTTTTCTACATATGAAAGTATATATAGGGCAAGAGATATTTTTCAGGCAAAGAAAATAATAATTATCACACAGGATTATCATCTTTACAGGGCTCTATACATATCCAGAGAGCTTGGACTTGACGCCTATGGAGTAGCTGCAAACCTGGGAACGTATGGCGGACAAAGAAGTAGAGACTTACGTGAGGTATTAGCTAGAGCTAAGGATTTCACATATTGCTTAGTAAAGCCCAAGCCCACATTTCTAGGGGAGGCAATCCCAGTCAGTGGCAATGGCGATTTGACAAACGATAAAGCACATAAGTAATTGTGCTAATAAGAGGTGAGAAAACATAAAAACATACTCAACCAGCCAGATTGCAAAAATAGTGGGAGTTCATCCAAACACGGTGCGTATGTATGAGCAATGGGGATTAATACAGACTCCTGTCAGAAAGCCCAATGGGTATCGAGTTTTTACAGACATTCATATAGACCAATTCTTATTAGTAAGAAAGGCATTTTTGATTGAGGTACTACAAGCTGGTCTAAGGAAAAAGATTATTGAAGCTATAAAGTATTCTGCTCAATATAAATTTGAGGACGCAATATCAAGTGTGGAAAGTTACCTTGAAATCACCCAAAAAGAAATAAATAATGCACTAGAAGCCAGCGCTCTTGTAAATGAGTTATTATTAAATAAGCCTGATGAGGGCTCTGTGCATCTAAAACGCGCAGAAGCAGCTAATGAGCTTGGCTTAACTATAGATACCATCCGCAACTGGGAAATGAATGGGTTACTTAAAATAAAAAGAAAAGATAACGGTTATCGAGTTTATGACTCTATGGATATAAAGAGGCTAAAGATTATTCGTTCTCTTAGGTGTGCAAATTATTCTTTATCAGCAATTCTTAGAATGCTAAACACAATAGACAAGAGAAATGACTTTGATGTGTTAGAAGTATTAAATACCCCACAAGATAATGAAGACATTGTTACCGCTTGCGACAGGTTGATAGACTCTTTGAATGCAGCACGACAAAACGCTCAACAGGTGTTGCAATTGCTCATAAATATGAAATCCAAATATCAAAGCAATATTACTACCTAATATTAATGCAAATATTCAAACCCTCCATTATAACACCAGACTTTTGTTTGGTGTTATTTTTATTGTAACAAGTAAGGAGGTAGAAAAAATGAATGAAATAATTGTGGTAAAAAATCTTACAAAGAATTATGGAAGTAATGTTGCTGTTGATGACCTGAGTTTCCAAGTAAGGCAAGGCGGTGTATTTGGTCTCTTGGGTGCAAACGGTGCAGGGAAAACCACCTCTATAGAATGTATATTAGGTACAAAAAAGTATGATAAAGGTGAGGTAACCATTCTGGGAATGAATCCGTGCAAAGACAGAAAGACATTATTTGAGCAAGTAGGAGTTCAATTCCAAGAAGCTAAATACCAAGAGTTGATAAAATTATCAGAGCTATGTGAGATTACGGCTTCTCTATACAAACAGCCCAAGGACTATAACGAATTACTCAAAACATTTGGTATTAGTGACAAAAAGAATTCCTATGTAAAGGATCTCTCTGGTGGTGAGAGGCAGCGTCTGTTTATTGTTCTAGCACTAATACCTAATCCAAGACTGGTTTTTCTGGATGAGTTAACAACAGGGTTAGACTCAAGAGCCCGAAGGGATGTGTGGAATATACTATCTACTTTAAAAAAGCAAGGTTTAACAATCCTTCTGACATCACACTTTATGGACGAAGTTGAAACCTTATGCGACCAGATACTGATATTGAAAAAGGGTCGTACAGTATTCCATGGAACAGTTAAAGAAGCTATACAACAGAGCTGCCAAAACAATTTTGAGGATGCCTATTTATGGTTCACTGATGAGGAGGTTCAAAATGAATACATTTAGAGTAATGCTAAAAAATGAATTAAAAATGTCGTTACGTGGATTGGACATGATTATTTTTGCGGTTGTAATGCCCATAATTGTGTTAGTAATCCTAGGTATTATATTTGGTCAGAAGCCTGCATATGAGGGTGCAGCTTACACATTTCTGGAGCAATCTTTTGGCGCACTTGCAAGTATTGCAATCTGTGCAGGAGGAGTTATGGGCCTTCCCCTTGTAATTTCTGAGTATCGTTCCAGGCATATCCTAAAAAGATATCAAGTTACACCAATAAAACCAAGTATGATTTTATTGGTGGAAGTAGTAATATATATAATATATTCTTTAGTGTCATTAATAAGTTTATATAGTATTGCAGCACTGTTCTTTGGATTTAGAATGAGAGGAAGCTTTGCTCTATTCC
This sequence comes from Bacillota bacterium, assembly GCA_023439045.1. Lineage (GTDB taxonomy): Bacteria > Bacillota > Clostridia > Acetivibrionales > DSM-1351 > Ruminiclostridium. The sequence goes on from JAEXOY010000002.1 coordinate 67,361, forward strand.
TATTGGGATGGGTATTTGTAATGATATGCATATTTAGTATCGGTTTGATGGTGGGCGGCATTGCAAAGAATTCAAAAAGTGCAGGAATAATTGCCAGTGCATTATACTTTCCGATGCTTATATTTTCTGGCGCGACCTTGCCATACGAGGTTATGCCAAAAGCAATGCAAGATATAGTAAATGTTCTGCCATTGACCCAAGGAATTAAAATTCTCAAGAATACTACTCTTGGTTTGCCTGTGGAGAACATAGGAATTTATATTTTGATAATGTCTGCTGTTGCTTTAGTATGTACATTTATAGGGATTAAGTTCTTTAAGTGGGAGTAGATAGAAATTTTAACCCTCCAATGATAGCTAGAAAAGTAGGGATTGTGATTAAAATTGGTAATATAATGTAATCACAGTCAGCAAAGAAGCAGACAATTATTTGCCGTGGAATGAAGTACAAGAAGGCTATGAGACAAGAACACTCCCTGCAGGACTTTGGGCTGTATTCCCATGCACCTTGGGCAATGTGCAGGACATAAAACTAAGATGTGGCAGGAATGGTTGCCTAATTGTAAGGAATACAAGTTAGGCGGAAACTATAATGTTGAGATGTATACACCCCTTAATGATAAAAACCCACAAGAAAGTTATTGTGAAATATGGCTACCAATTGAAAAAATATCTTAAAAGACTAGAACTAGAATAGAAAAGTGTGCTCTGGTATGATATATTTTAATTATCGTACCGGAGCACGCTTTATTTTATGTTAGAAGACATAAAACTTGGGCTAAATCTGTGTGGCATTTGGCAAATTGTAGGCTTGATAAAAATATAAATTCCACGCGAATAGAAAGTAGGATGAGTATGGAAAACAAGGCATTGCTGGTAATAGACCTGCAAAATGATTATCTTTGGGAGAAGAGAAAAGTTATGTTTTCTTATAATAAAGAGGAATTAGTCCATTCCGTAAATAATGCAATTAAGGAATACTATAATAAGGGGTATGATATAGTGTATATAGCCCAAGTCTTCCCAAACATAATAACAAACCGTTGGTTTATCGGTGTTTCAATCAAAGGAACAGAGGGGGCTAGAATACATAAAGATGTAGAGGTTGTCTCTGATATGTATTTTGAAAAGTATACTTTTGATGCGTACAAGTCAAAATCATTCCAGAAATTTGTAAAGAAGAAAAAATATTCAGAAGTTATTTTATGTGGATTAGATGAATGCGGTTGTGTAGCAGCAACTGCAAAAGGAGCAATAAAATCAGGTTCTTGTGTTAAAATTTTAGAAAAAAGCACTGGAAGCAGATTTTCAGACGCAAAGATAAATAGATCTAGAAAAAAGCTTACTAACTTAGGTGTAAAATATATATAAAATATTTTTGAGGTAATATATAGAAAGGAATGTATTGATGTGTTTTGCTATTAGTACATCATACAAGAAAAATAAATGATAAAAGTACTATTTATCTGCCACGGAAACATTTGCCGTTCTCCTATGGCAGAATTTGTGTTCAAGGATATGGTCAAGAAAAGAGGGCTCTCAGACTTATTTATTATCAATTCAGCAGCCACAAGTACTGAGGAAATTGGAAACGGTGTTCATTATGGCACCAGAAGAAAGCTAAGTGAGTTCGGAATTTCTACCGATGGAAAATGTGCAGTGCAACTGCGAAAATCAGACTATGCCAATTATGATTTCCTTATTGGCATGGATAGTAGAAATATTACTAATATTTTGAGAATAGTAGGTCAGGATAAGGACAAGAAGGTTAGCAAATTGCTTGATTTTGCAGGAAAATCTCAAGACATTGCCGACCCTTGGTATACAGGGGATTTTGACAAAACCTATGAGGATGTCTACGAAGGGTGTGAAGCCTTACTGACTTATATTATGGAGGAAAAGCTACATTATAGGAAGTCTGAGATGCAATAAAGTTTATACTTCGCAGTGATATTTAGAGGTTTGGGATAAAGATACTACTCTAGCCGATAGAGCTTATCACGGCAAAGTCATTATATTATAAATGCCTTAGATTATAAACAAAAACCCAAGAGTTATATTATAAATTACCTCTTGGGTTTTATTTTGTTCTTAGCAGTCATTATTATGTTCCTACTTGCTATTGATATGTGCCTAATAGCTATTGTTATGTCTTACTAGGTACTGTTATATCTTACCAGGTACTGTTATATCTTTCTAGCTATTGCTATGCCCTACTAGCTATTATATAGCTCGCTATAGAAACCGTTTTTGGCAAGCAATTCCTCATGACTGCCCTGTTCAATTATATTGCCATCCTTCATAACCAAAATGATATCTGCATTCTGAATGGTGGAAAGGCGGTGCGCCACAATAAAGCTTGTTCTGCCCTTCATTAGCTTTGTAAACGCACTCTGTATTTTCATTTCTGTTCTAGTATCAATAGATGATGTTGCTTCGTCTAAAATCAGCATCGGCGGAAGGCAGAGCATAACACGAGTAATGCATAAAAGCTGCTTCTGCCCCTGTGAAAGAATACCTCCATCCTCTCCTATTTGTGTATTGTAGCCATCGGGTAGCCTTTTTATGAAGGAATGCGCATGAGCAGCCTTTGCTGCGGCAATCACTTCTTCATCAGTTGCATCTGGTTTACCCATTACTATATTGTCACGAATAGTGCCTTGCTTAAGCCATGTGTCTTGCAGCACCATACCATAACTCTTCCTGAGACTTTTTCTCTTTAATTTTCTGATATCTTTACCTTCAACGCTTATGCTTCCGCTATCCACATCATAAAAGCGCATGAGAAGGTTTATAACAGTGGTTTTACCACATCCTGTTGGCCCTACGATAGCAATATTTTGTCCGGGTTTAACCTTCAAATTGAATTTTTCTATCAGCTTTTTATCGGGTGAATAGGAGAACTCCACGTTATCACACTCTACATGACCCGACACATTCTGTAAATCCTCTGCATCCTTGGGTTCTGCTACCTGAGGTTCTTCCTCTATCAACTCAAATATTCTCGCCGCACACGCAATAGCATTCTGAAACTCTGTAACTACCCCTGATATCTCATTAAAAGGTTTGGTATATTGATTTGCATAGCTCAAGAAGCTAGACAGTAAACCCACGGTCATTCCGCCGGAAATTACACTAAGTGCTCCCCCCAGTCCTACAAGGGCATATACAACTCCGTTTACAAAACGGGTAGCAGGATTGGTTATTGATGAGAAAAATGTTGCCCTCAGTGCATACTTGCCTAATTTCTCGTTCACCTCATCAAATTCTTCTAGAGCTTCTTGTTCATGCCCGTAAGCTTTCACTACCTTTGCATTTCCAATCATCTCTTCTATAATGGCAGTTTGCTGTCCTCTTGCCTCTGATTGAAGCTTGAACATGGAATAGGTGCGCTTTGCAATAAAGCTTGCCACAAATAACGATAGTGGCGTCACCAATACCACCAGCAAAGTAATACCCTTGTCTATGGAAAGCATAAATAATAGGGTACCTACAATAGTCGCTATCCCAGTGAATAACTGTGTAAAGCCCAACAGCAGTCCATCTGCAAATTGTTCAACATCAGAAATTACCTTACTCACTGTTTCACCGTAAGAGCGACTGTCTAGATAATTCAAAGGCAGTTTTTCTATCTTTTCAAATGCATCCTGCCTTATATCCCGCACGATGTGATAGGTGATTTTATTATTTATAACATTCATAACCCATTGGGCAAGAGCTGTTGCACCTATAATTATTGCACACTTCACCAAAATCTCGAAAATAGCTTCAAAATTAACATTTCTATAAACTATATAATCTATTGCGCGGCCTATTAAAATAGGAACATAAAGGGTCAATGCCACTACTACAGCCGCAAGTAATATTGTTATTACCATTAGCCAGGAATAGCGTTTCATATATTTGAGCACCTTTATCAACGTATCCTTCTGACTCAAAAATTTGGGCTCTTTCTTTCCAAGTTTAGATTCCTTTTTCTCAAATTTGGGCTCTTTCTTTCCAGTAGTTTTGGATTGAGTACTCAATTTGCGTTTTCCCCCTTTCTATACTGTGAGTAGTAAATTTCCTGGTAAACCTCACAGCTTTCTAGGAGTTCCTCATGTGTGCCTTGTCCTGCTATTTTACCGTCATCGAGTACTATTATTTTATCTGCATCCTTTATTGACGCTGTTCTTTGAGAAACAATAAATACTGTAGGTCTATAATCGAGCTGTTTAATTGCCTTACGCAGTTTTGCATCAGTTGACATATCAAGAGCTGATGCACTATCATCCAATATTAGAATTTCTGGTTTCTTTATAAGCGCTCTGGCAATTGTAAGTCTCTGTCTCTGACCGCCTGACAGGTTTTTCCCTCCCTGCTCAATCATTGCATCAAGTCCACCTTTTGCTGTCAGTACATCATTAGCTTGTGCAAACTCAGTAGACTCCAACATTTCTTGGTGGGTAGCATTCTTTTTTCCCCATGCCAAATTCTTTGCAATACTTCCTTTGAAAAGGACAGCTTTTTGCATAACGATGCCTACAATTTGAGTGAGCTGCTCAGCGGTATATTGTTTAACATTTATTCCATTTATCTGTACTTCTCCACAGGTTGCATCATAGAATCTGGGTATAAGCTGTACAACTGAGCTTTTACCTGAGCCCGTCCCCCCTATTATGCCAACAGTCTGTCCAGGTAAAGCAGTAAAGCTTATATCAGAAAGCGCGTCTTGTGCCGCATTTTTATACCTCAGGCTCACGTTATTAAATGTAACTGCTGCTGCGCTGCTACTTGCTTTACTCCATTGGTCCAAGGATGCACTACCTAAGTCACGTCCTTCTGATTGTCCATTTTTTATATTCGCATCACCTTCAGCAGAATACTCCATGCTGGATTTTATGTCAAAAACCTCAGCAATTCGATTGCTGCAAGCAATAGACTTATTTATAGTTACAATAAGATTGGCAAGCTTTATGAGTTCCACTAGTATCTGAGACATATAGTTGTACAGAGCAACAACCTGTCCAGTAGTAAGTATTCCATTGTCTACCTGAATTGCCCCCGTCCAGATTAGTGCAACTATCGCTAGATTTATTATTACGTAAGTAATAGGATTGGTTAATGCCGATATACTTCCTGTCTTTTTGAGTTGGCTGGTTAGGTCATTGTTTCTCTCTTTAAACCTTTTAATCTCCTCTTCTTCCTTACAAAATGCTCTGATTACACGAACTCCTGTAAGGTTTTCCCTCGTAATATTGAGTACTCCATCCAACTTTTTTTGTACCTTTTTGAGCATAGGAATACTCAATGCCATTATTCCGAAAACGACTATTGATAACAAAATAATTGCAATAACAAAATTAAAGCCTGACTTAACATCAATAAAAAAGGCCATTATCATAGCACCAAATACAACAAACGGAGAGCGCAGAAACAACCTCAAAACCATATTAACTCCGGTTTGAGCCTGATTTACGTCACTTGTAAGTCTTGTTATCATAGTTGATGTGCCCAATGTATCGTACTCGGTAAAAGATAAACTTTGTAGATGTTTAAAAAGTGAGTGTCGAAGCTCAGTGCCAAAGCCAACTGCGGCCTTTGCCGAATAGTACTGTGCTGTAATCGAGGTCACAAGGCCAACAATGCCTAAAGCGATCATTATGATGCACATCTTATAGATATAGCTTTTGTCAGAATTAGCAATGCCAACGTCGATTATAGCTGCAACTACAAGCGGAATTAATAATTCAAAAGAAGCCTCCAGCATTTTAAAAAGTGGTGCCAGAACACATTCCTTTTTATAATCTTTTAGAAATGCCAGTATCTTTTTCACTCTATCCTCCTGATTATGTAGAAAAATATATAAGCTACATATATTATTAAATTTATGTTCACTTAATATTACTATTTTCCAGAACTAAATTCAACTCATAAGTAGAGTAGAAAAGGGGCAAGATTTTGACGATTTATTTAGGGCATAATCACTGTCTTTATAATTCTTTAATTCACTAAGATAAAAGCGGGGTATCTTGATATGGATACCTCTCTCGCCATAGCCTTATCGAAATCCAATATCACGAAGTCCAAAGCATCCACTAAAAGCCGCAAAAGCCTGCCCTCTGAATAAAAAGGCAGGCTTTGCTTTATTTGTTGTTTCTGTTTACTTCTCTGGTACACGAAGTACATCACCGGGATAGTTGATGGTGAATCGGCTTTTGTTATTTAGCCGTTCCAGCTCGCTCATAGTGCAACCCAACTTGTGGGCGATGCTCCAGATACTGTCACCATTTTGCACGGTGTAGGTGGTGTACCGCAGATTTTTCGGCACATCCTCTGTCACACCATACTGGTCAAAAGTATATGTCGAGCCATCAATCTCCTTTTTCCCAGTGACGAGCTTGCCGTTTTCGTAGTACATCCATTTGCCGGAATCGTTCATCGTCCAGCCCTGCGCTGTGTCACTGGAAATTGCCAGCTCCACAAAGCGGCGCAACACTGCCGAAACCTCCGCGCGAATAGCTGTGCCCTGAGGGTCGAACAAATTGCTATTCTTGCCGTTGATGACACCAGCCATCTGCATCTGCGTTACTGCCTCCTTGGCGTAGGTGCTGATTTTAGTGTTGTCTGCAAAGGCGTTTTCTTCATAGACCTTCGGTAATGTAAATCCGATGACCTTGGCATAGTTCTGCATAATGACCGCCATTTGCTCACGGGTGATGGACTGATCCGGGGCAAACTTGTTGTCGCCAATACCATTCACTATTTTATTTTTATTTGCCCACTCGATGTAGCCCATGTAGTAGGCATCGCTTTTCACATCGGCGAAGCTACTCTTTGTATAGTCGCTCACATCGGCGTTTGCCAACCGTCCGAGGACGGTGACGAACATTCCCCTTGTCATGTCAGTGTTTGGGCTGAAGGTGGTATCAGAAGTACCGCTGAACAATCCACGATTTACCACAAACTCAATATCTTCCTTTGCCCAGTGAGCCGTAATATCTGCAAATGCTGTATTGACCTGCTTGTAGCCGATGCCGTAGGTGGAAAAATGGGAGGTAGCAAAGTGCAGTACCTTTGCCACACTGTCATAGACCGAGTTTGTGAGCCAGTGTACCTTACCCTTTGCATCGACATAGACTGCCTTCACATTTCCAGCCTTTTCATTTGCACCGAGAATGTACGGGATGGTTACCGTTACACTGCCAGTGCCGAAGCTGCTGACTGCCTGACCGTTGCCGTAGTTCACCCTGAGGTCGAATACCGGGCGACTGCCAATGGCTTTTTTCGCGTCAGCAGTTAGTTTTCCGTTGTCCGAGCGGGTAGCGGTGATGTTGACATCTGATTTCGCCTGCTTGTTGATTTCCTGCACGGTAGCCAAATCCATTTCAATTCGGATTTCGGGGTTGTCTACTACCACAATGGTATTGGCGATTTTATTCGCAATGATGATGTCCTGTACCGTCTTAGGCAGATTGACCGTAACACTAGAGCCAGTTATGTTGCCGGTATCCACACGGAGTATCACAGTGATACCGTTTTGCTCGTTACCGTTTTTCTTGGCATCCGCCAGTGCCTTGTCAAAGGCATCGTTGACGGCTTTATCAGTGATGTTCACTGTGATGTTGCCCTTGCCGTCCACTGTGCCGGGAACCTTGATTTCCCCCTGTGTAGGAGAATTGGGTTTGTCTGGTGCAGGTGGAGTGACGATGACGGAGCTACTGTTGTCATTGGAGGAGCTTCCGCCGCCGCTTCCAGAGCCACCGTCGCCGGTGTAAGTCCAATGGGCATAGTAGCTCACATTTGCATTGACGGTTGTGCTTGCGGAGATTTGAGTTCCGCCGCTTGCCGCCGTATACCAGCCGTCAAAGCTGTAACTGCCGGAACGTGTCGGTGTCGGGAGTGCCCCTATAGCTGTACCGGGTGCAACCGAGCGCGTTGTTTCGCCGACCGTGCCTCCGTTCGGGTTGAAGGTGACGGTGTAGTCTGGAACCGCCGTTACAGAGAAACGCAATTCCACCGTAGCATTGGTACTGTGGTCGGTACTTACGGTCAGGGTTTCATTGTGATTCCCTACTGCAAGTCCGGTTTTCGGTGTAACGGTAAAGGTAGCCGTGCCGTTTGCCGCCAGTGTGGTGGTGCTGAGTGTGCCTATCGTGTATTTGGTGCTGGTCGGCTGGGTCAGCGTCACACTGGAGTTTCCAGTGTTTGTGATGGTGACGGTCTGAGTTTCCGGGGCAGTGTAGCCCACCGTCAGCGAACCGAAGTCCTTGGTGGTCGGATTCGCCGTGATGGTGTATGTAGGAATCGCCGTTACAGAGAAACGCAATTCCACCGTAGCATTGGTACTTTGGTCGGTGTTTACGGTCAGGTTTTCACTTTGATTCCCTACTGCAAGTCCGGTTTTCGGTGTAACGGTAAAGGTGGCTGTACCGCCTGCCACCAGTGTGGTGGTGCTGAGTGTGCCTATCGTGTATTTGGTGCTGGTCGGCTGGGTCAGCGTCACACTGGAGTTTCCAGTGTTTGTGATGGTGACGGTCTGAGCTTCCGGGGCAGTGTAGCCCTCCGTCAGCGAACCGAAGTCCTTGGTGGTCGGATTCGCCGTGATGGTGTAGGTAGGAACCTCCGTCACAGAGAAACTCAGTTGTACCGTTGCATTGGTGCTGTGGTCGGTACTTACGGTCAGGGTTTCATTGTGATTCCCTACTGCAAGTCCGGTTTTCGGTGTAACGGTAAAGGTAGCCGTGCCGTTTGCCGCCAGTGTGGTGGTACTGAGTGTGCCTATCGTGTATTTGGTGCTGGTCGGCTGGGTCAGTGTCACGCTGGAGTTTCCAGTGTTTGTAATGGTTACGGTCTGCGCTGTTGGGGCACTGTAACCCAATGTCAGTGAATCAAAATCCTTGGTGGTCGGATTCGCCGTGATGGTGTAGGTAGGAATCGCCGCCGCCGCGATTTTTAACGGGGCGCTGATATTTTCCGCATAATCCTCCACGACCACAAAAATATCTTTCGCCCCCGCCGTCAACGTAACGGCTTTGCCCGTCACTGTTCCGCTTACGGAACCGAGAGAATAATGCTTTACTTGCACGCTCGTTGGATTGAACTCGCCGCTGTTCACAACAAGGTAATACGCCGTACCCTCCTCGTTGGTGGTAAAGCCGATTGTAGCCTCTGTGTCGCTTGTGCGGTTTACGCTCTCCGCCGAAAGTACAGGTGATATGACGTCAGGCTCAAACTTGAGGTATTTATACTGCCTCACCATATAATTAGCAATGTGACCTTTGGTAATTACAGAGGTTTCCGTACCATCTGTTTTCGTCGTGCTTGCCGTAATCTTCACCTTGACATAGTCACGAAAGTTCACACCTACGTCTGAGTCGATTGCACCATAAACGCCTGCGATGGTGGAGGTTCCTCCTGAAATACTCACTCTTCCACCCTCAGCGCTATAAATGCCAATTCCCATTCCGCTTCCGCTCACCGTACCTCCGGAAATGAACACGTCTCCCTTGTAATTATAAATTGCGTTTGAAGAGTATCTTCCGTATGCGCTCACCGTACCTCCGGAAATGCTCACGTCTCCGGCGTTCGTGATTTTAATTGCGCATGTTTCTTCTCCGCTTGCGCTCACCGTACCTCCGGAACCGCTGTCTTTTATGGTCAGCTTGCCGATGCCTTTGTGTGTTATGGTTATATTGGTAGAGTGGAGCGTTTTGCCGTTTAAGTCAAGTTCGAAGCTTTTTGTGTAGGGGGTGGTGACAGTATCCGTAAGGGTAATGTCAGCCAGCAGCATGATGGTCTGCCCCTCGGCAACCGCATCCACCGCCTCTTGCAGGGTGGTGTAGCCTGTGCTGCCGATTTGGGTGACCACAGGCTCAAACTTGAGGTATTTGTACCCCTCCACCTCTGCATCGGTACCAATGTCAGCTTTGGTAATTACAGAGGTTTCTGTATCATCTGTTTTCGTCGTGCTTGCCGTAATCTGCACGTTGGCATAGCCGCTCAAGTTCGGGGCTGTGTTGATTGCACAATATTCGCCTGCGATGGTGGAGGTTCCTCCGGAAATGCTCACGTTTCCGCTGTACTCGTTATAAATTGCGTATGAGTACATTCCGCTTGCGCTCACCGTACCTCCGGAAATGCTCACTTTTCCACTATCCTCGCTATAAATTGCCATTGAGTTATTTCCGCTTGCGCTCACCGTACCTCCGGAAATCTCCACGGTTCCGTCAGCCAAGTTATAAATTGCTCGTGAGCTATTTCCGCTTGCGCTCACCGTACCTCCGGAAATGCTCACGTCTCCACTGCCACTGTTATAAATTGCGTATAAGCTATCTCCACTTGCCACCACCTTACCTCCGGAACCGCTGTCTTTTATGGTCAGCTTGCCGGTGCCCGAATTCGTGATGGGGTTTTTATCGCTAGATTGGATCGTTTTGCCGTTTAAGTCAATGGTAATGTTAAAATTATTGATAATCCACAGAGAGTTAGCTCCACTCATTGTGACATTTTCAGTAAGCTTCAAATCCAAATCTCCTGTTGCCATGCCTATTACAGTAGAAATATTTGTAGAATCCACTTCCGTTGGTACACCAGCAGTCAGCAGCATCGCCGATGCCATAAGCGGCATTTCTCCCACCGTCACGGTAATCTCCGGCAGTGGGGCATTGACTGTGTAGCCCTCAATCATCGGCGTAAATGCATATTCGCCCCCGGTGTTCATGTCATATTCTGGTGTGGATTTCCATTCCACTTGGATGTCCACTGTGTTTTCCACCCATTGGGGTTCAGTTGCTGTTGTGGGGGGCACCGTATCGGGACTGCCGGAATCCTGCACGGAATCCTCCTCGATAGATACGGGTGTCCGCACAGTGGCGGTCAATGTTTCGGGCAATTCTAAATCCTCGATGGTTGTGCCCAGTGATGCCGGTTTTTCTGTTTCTGTGAGCGGCGCAAAGTTGACAATTTCTCCGCTTGTTTCAATAGGCATACGTGTTTCTTCCGCCATTGCCGATACCGGTAGCAGGGTCATTACCATGCACAGCGCAAGAAACATACTAAGCATTCTTTTCATAGGGCCTGTTCCTCCTTAATTCGTAAAGTTGGTTTTCCTTGTTCTAAAAGCACCCGCAACCTATAGTGTTCTTCTTCAGTCGCAGGACGAATGTTGTGCATTTTTCTTCAAATTCCAAGGAGCTGCCGCTTCTTGGCGTCAAACTCCTGTTCCACAAGATACTCTCTTTGCCTAAAGCCCAGCATCCCGGAAATTGCAGAGATCGGGAACATTCGGATTTCGCGGTTTAATTTGGTCACGCCGTCGTTGTAAATTAAGCGGCTGGTGCGCACCATGTTTTCGAAGGTCTGCACCGCGCCCATGGTTTTAATATATGTTTGGTTTGCCTTGAGCTCTGGGTAATGCTCCGTTACCATGGCAATCCTGCAAAGAGCTTCGGAAATAACCCCTTCCTGACGCATGACTTCATCCGGTGAGGATTTTGCCGTAATGACACTTCTTCTTGATCTAATGGTTTCAATCAGCGTTTCACTTTCGTGCTTGGCATAGCCCTTTGTCAAATCCAAAAGAGCCGTCAGAGCGTCAAAACGGCTGGAAAGCTGAACGCCTATCTGGCTCATGGCACTGCTTATATTTTCATCTAGCACCACCAGCCTGCGCTGAGTGGAGATTGTCCATAGCACAATGGCCGCAATGATAGCCGCAATTACGATGAAAGTTGGCAGCATAATAAAGTTTCCTCCTTGTTTCATTTTTTTTAATATGCAGACAGACCACGATTTTGTCCGTCTGCTCATTTTGTGGCATGTTAGGTAGTGTGCAAGGAATATTTCCTTGTATTCAATTTATCAAAAAACCCATTTCAGAAACTGTTCTCTGCATGAAACATGATTTTTTTGATATGAAACATGATTTTTTGATATGAAACATGATTTTTTGGTATAAAACATGATTTTTTTAATATAAAATATAATTTTAGGTATGTCAGAAATTTACAAAAAAATTCATTCTCTGCGTGAAACACTATTATTTCGACATGAAAAAGTTTTAAATTATAAATTTTATGGTAAAATTGAAATAGACTCACAGGAAAATGGAGGGATGCTTATGCTGCAAATTGCTGTCTGTGACGACAATATTGAAGAGCTGTCCAATATGGTACGTCTCATCGACCTATACCAAACAACAAAACATTTAGACTGCGAACATGCCGTCTTTCCAAACGGATTTGAGCTGCTTTCGGCCTTAGAAAAAGGAAAGCAGTTTGACATATATTGCCTGGACATCATGATGCCGGGCTTTAACGGCATTGATGTGGCTAAGGAAATCCGCACGTTTGACAAAACTGCGCCGATTTTATTTTTTACCTCCTCGCCCGAATTTGCTTTGGAGAGCTATTCGGTGAAAGCCATCAACTACATATTGAAGCCTATCTCAAAGGAAAAACTGTTCTTCACCTTTGATGAGCTGATGGAGCAGATCAAAGTGGAAAAAGATGAGGATGCGGTGATTGTAAAGAGCAATGATGGCATTCAAAAAATATTGATCTCCAATTTGGTGTTTGCTGAGGTCATCGGAAGAAATGTGCTCTACCACCTGCGCTCCGGCAAGGTCATCGAATGTACGGAGTATTTTTCTGATGTCTGTGACAATCTTCTAAGCTATGGGTGCTTTATCAAGCCCCACCGCAGCTATCTTGTGAATATGCAGTATGTGAATACTATCGAAAGTCATCATATTACCTTACAGACTCTTTCCTCTGTCCCGATTGCACAGGGCAAGGCAAAGGAGGTAAAGCAACAATATCTGAATTATCAAATGGAAGGGGAATAAGTGAATGTTAGAAACTGTCATAGGACTTCTGCGTTTTGGATCTTCTCTGGTCTTTGGCATAGGGGTATCTTTTCTCTTTGCAGGAATCCAACCCACAAGAAAAAACCGACTCACCGCGGGCTTTCTCTGTGTCATTTTTCTTTTAGTTCAAACCACTAGTTGGTGGCTTTTGGGTATCGGTTTGACGTCAAATCTGTATCCGCTGATTATCCATCTGCCACAGATTGTGATATTCTCACTATACTATAAACGTCCGTGGCTTATTTCAGCCGTTAGCGTGCTTTCCGGTTATCTTTGCTGTCAAGCTCCACGCTGGGTCGGTTCCCTTGCGGAAGCTGCCTTTAACAGCAGTGTTGCGGAGAACGTTTTTTATATTGGGGCGATATTTGTATTCTACTATTTCCTAAAACGGTATGTAGTTGCTCCAGTCCGACATCTTGTGGAGCTGTCCACGAAATACTGCTTAATTTTACTCGGAGTGCCGCTTATGTACTATCTGTTCGACTATGCCACCATCATTTACACCAATGTGCTATACAGTGGAGTCAAATGGGCGATACGGCTCATGCCTTCAACAATCTCTGTTTTCTATTTTGTGTTTGTGATCATTTACTACACAGAGACACAAAAACAGGCATCCCTCCAAAGAGATCGGGATATGCTGGATGCGCATTTCCGGGTGGCGCAGACAGAGTTTTCTACTCTGCGGCAGATGCAGCAGAATGCCGCATCCTATCGGCACGATATGCGTCACCATTTCGCTCTATTACAAGGAATGGCCTACAGGGAACAAATTGAAGAGATCAAGGAGTATCTGCGGATTGCACAGTCCGACATGGACGCTATCACGCCTATGCGTTTTTGCGAAAATGAAACGGTCAATCTGATTTTGTCCACTTTCGCCTCGAAAGCGAAACAAGCGGAAATCTTACTCTCGGTGGATGCGAAACTACCAGATGCACTGCCATTTAGCGACACTGAGCTTTGTTCGCTTCTGTCAAACGCTTTGGAAAATGCCATACATGCCACAAAAAATATAAATGATAGCAATGAACGCTATATTACACTTCGAGTGTACTCCAAGAATAACAAACTGTGCATTGACATTCGCAACCGTTATCAGGCTGAACCGATATTTCAGCAAGGTATTCCCGTGTCACAAGAACCGGGGCATGGCTTTGGGACTAAAAGCATGGCTCATATCGTGAAAAAGCATGGCGGTGTATTTCAGTTTTCGGTTAAGGATGGCTGGTTTATATTTCAGGCTACTGCATAATCTCGCATGGGATAAAAAAAGCAATACCTTCTGGTATTGCTTTTTTACCAATGCTTATCGCTACTACTTAGCAGCAGCTTCCGCCGCTATCCCCACTTGAGCAATCACAGGTTGGCTCGGTACCCAAAAGCCAACCTTTAATAACAGCATACGCGCACCCAACACCTGACTTTACATCTATTGCATGAAATGGACAGTTTTTCGCGCATGCCCCACACTCCATGCAATTATCTTTTTGTGTAATTACTGCTTTTTTGTCTTGCAGCACAAACACCTCATGCGGGCACACGTCCAAACAACGCCCGCAGCCTGTGCAGGCAGCAGTATCAAGTTTCAAGGTGCAAACATTTTTTATATATTTATCTCTCATAACAACCTCCCTATATAAAGCAATTAACTAACAACAGTATAACTCCTGCAGCAATAGATACAACAATAGCAGGTACTGCGACCTTCATTTCCTTTATAACTCCAGAAAAGGAAGTGTAGGTAGATGACCCGGTAAAGTTCATAGCATAGTAAGATGCAACGGCAGGAAGAGTCAGCAGAAATGCTATCGTCTTGAGAATTCCATACGATGGCATTTGCGGCCATCCATTTATTATGTTAATGCATACAGCCCATAGAAGCCCCAGTAGCCAACCCTTTGCAGCAAAGGACCGGAGTGGAATCCATGGTAGCAGTATTGGCGTAATAACACTTCCTACTACAAGAGCTCCTACAAAAGCATAGAAATCTACCAATCCAAAGGAATTTATAACAAACAAATTTAACATAAACATTATGCCAAATACAAACAATGCTATTCTGAAGGTGCTTATCAATTCTATAGGTGTTAGCACCAATCTATCAACAAAGGGGAATTTTACCCTTCTCATTTCAGGTGTTGCCTTCATCCCAGAACTAATAAAATCCTTTATGTCACAAGCTCTGACAGGTCCAAATACTACTTTGAAACCAGTCTGTTTTGTAACCTCATGAGCGCTGACACCGGGAGCACCCAGTTGCGGTAGAATAATAGTTTTGTGTGATACTAATTCATTAAGCCTTACTTTCTTTATTCTATTGATAAGTTCTTTGGTGCCAAATGTTCCCTTACCTGCTGCGCACCATACATTGACCCCTTTTGTATCTAGCACCATTATCCAAGCATGCAAACCCTCCAGCTCTTTTCTCAGGGAGTCAAAGGTAAGCTTATAATTAGCAGTTACCAGCACAGGGGATTTTTCGTCAGGATTCCCTACGGCATAAACACCGGGATTGATTTTATAATTCATTCTATTAATACCAAAGCGAACCTTCAATGTTCCGAATATATCTTTCGGGTTTAACTTGGTGTTGACCTGTGGTACTTTACCTACTGATGTATTAATCTCGGTCTTTATCCATTTGTCATTTAAATTATATTTGGTTACAGGCTCATTGGGCTTTACACCACAACAGCAAGAGCTTTGAGGTGCACTCTCCTTGCAGCCCGACATATTAGCTGTATTGTAACCTGCTGTATTAGCTGTATTGCAACATGCTGTATTAGATACATTAATCTTTTGCTGTGTGTTGATGACAGCTGCCTTAGGCCGAATTTTTAACCTTGGGGCATTGGTACCCTTGGTGTCAGCATTACTAGAGCTGGAATTATTACTGTCCAAAGTACTCTCCTCCTATTTGTATTACTTTTCCTTGCTAATGTTGTTCAGTGTTCAGGTTATGGCATATGCATTCCTCAGAAGGCTTGCAGATTTCACTTAAAACAGTACTTATCATCTCAAAGCTCTCGTTGTTTAGTGAATATTTCATCCACGAGCCATCTTTTCTGGCGGTAACTAGTCCACTGTCAGTAAGTTGCTTCATGTGATAGGACAGTGTCGGCTGTGTAAAATGAAAATACTCCAGTATATCACAGGCACACATTTCGCCACATGATAGCATTTCAACTATTTTGAGCCTTGTTTCATCAGCCAGTGACTTAAATATTGATACGTATTCTTCATAGTTTCTTTTCATAATCTTTTATCCTCTAAAAATAAAATATAGACAAATCTCTATATGATTAGTATATAATCAATATAGAGATTTGTCTATACGTCATGCATATATTCTATTTTGCTATGATTCAATTCCATTTTTCAATGATTCAACTCTATTTTTGCTATTCCTCTTTGAGAACCTTACTATGTAATGAGTGCCGCCAACGAATAAGCCCATAATAGAAAGATATTCAAGTCCGTCTAAAACCTTATTATTTTCCAACGGCCCCTCATCACCCTTTGCCCCAAACTCTCTGTCAAAGCTTCTGACATCATAATCTCTTTTACTATTGTTACTACCTTCATCTCCCTTCCCCTTAGAAGTACCATTATCTGCTGGTGCATTACCTCTTTCAGATAAGCCACTTCTACCTTTAGATGGTCTGTTTGTGAAGCCATTTTTTCTATCACCCGAGTTAAAACTATCCGGTCTTCGCTTCATATCCCTTTGTCCATCCATTCCATAATTTTGAGAGCTGGAGGATATGCTTTCAGATTGGCTCTTATCAGCACTTGGGTATTGCTCATAATACTGCTCTATAGCGTCTTGCTGGTACTGATTTCCCTTTGAACATCTTAGCGCCAATAGTGGACACAATTTACCACAGCCATGGCATACCATATTATCCAAAAACTTTTCAAGAGTGGGAGTTTCCTCAGAGTTTGCATCTCCTGAAATCTGTGATGACTGATTTTCGGTAGTATCCTCTTGAGTCTGTTGTTTTATAGCTTTTGCTCCTGCATCAGTGTCAGGAGCTTTATCCTTTTCAAACGGTTCTTTTAGAAAATTCACTGCATTTGATGAGGCAAAGCCCCTTATACCAGCTAGCATTATCACAACTGCAAGAACCCTGCACACTATCATTCTCGCTCTACTATATGTGTCAATACCAAATATTCTCTTCATCGCATTAATGATCTGCTGCCAATTAAGTCCGACGTGAACAGATATCAAAATTAGAGATACTATGGATGCAAAATGATGCCAACTAGACCAAAATGCAAGATTTTTGGACTGAAACTGTGGAAAAAGTTCTACCGAAATCAGTATCCCACTAATAATAATAAATGTAACCAAGACTAATAATACCGCATCTATTACATACTGAATTCTTACTGTTGCTGGAACTCTTCCTGCTTTTGAAAATATCTTTTTTGTAACTGCTACAATCCACTTACCATTTAACAATTTATGTACAAAAAACAGCCCGAATACTACCAAGCCCAATATTTCATGCCACTTTATACCTGTAATGAATGTACTCATAAGACATATAAATATTGCTGTCATACCAATATTTAAAAATATATTTTTTTTCATAGTCTAGCCTCTTTTCACAATATGTACTCATTCACTATAAGTATTATAAAAAACAAATCTGAACTTTATTTGTCTTAATTATGATTTTTTTGTGAAGATTATGAAACTAAAAAGTAACAACCTTTTTGACATAACACCTTTATAGCTATAAAATATAATTAAGAGTACAAAATAACAATGATTAAAAGGAGAGTACTATGTTATTTAGCTATAAAAAAACTTGGTTACCAGTAATAATAGTAGTAGTTATTTGCGCTATAGCTATTTCAATTGTTGTTCTAAACACTCTTAAAGATGATACAGTAGATGGCCCAGGTCAGCAGACATCAGCAGTTTCAACGTCACAGCAAAATACTCAGCCAGGAGGGTCAACGGATACATCCAAAGATAACTCTGGTGATACGAGTGCCTCAGCTGCCACAAATTCCACTGAGCAGAACAAAGGATCTGATGATTTGTCAGGTAAAGACGTACCTGAAGATGTAAAGTTTTATATGGACAAGCTTAGTGATAAAAGCTATACAAAACTATACGGAGACGGTTATACATGGTATACAGCGGCAGAGGAGCTTGGCCTTATAGGGAAACCCGCTATACCCTCACTCATTGAGCGCATTGAAACCAAGGACGACTATGAGCGTGCTTTGGTGTTTTATGCCCTCTTATTAGCTACCCAAAATGAAAATGTAGCGTCTATTACAAACGGAGAATATATAGAGGTAAACCTGGACTTTGACACCACTCAGCACGCCGCCATGAAGGAAAAGTGTTTGGCATGGTGGGATAAGTATAAGGATAAATTCTAATCACACTTTAAAGCCTATAAATCCCTATATTCTAAAAAAGGCTGCTACTATAATCAAAAACTTTTGATCTTTGACTATAGCAACAGCCTGCTAAAAACACATCTAACTATCCATTTTGGATAGCTTTCTTTTTTTCTTCACAGTACTAATTATAAGGCCTGTTATAACAACTATGGCTAAGGTCAATGCACCTCCAACCAAGCCTGATACACTTGTCCCGGAATTAACTGCAGGCCAGCTTTGACTCTCTGCATTGTTGTCCTCTTCTCCCCCGTCTTTAAAACCATAATCAGGGAGAATAGCTGTCTTCTCCTGTAACCCTGACAAGGTTTTATGTATGCCCTCCGGTTGCTCAAGCTCAGTAGTTCCTGTGGTTTTTTCAATTGACCATTCAAGTCCGTCGGGATAAGAGGAAGCAAACCAGGATAATGCACCCCCAACGGCTATAAATGCGACTATGAATATAATGACAATTTTCTTTGCAGACCTGTCTTTTGCCTGTGAAGCAGACTCCAGTAATTCAGGCTTTGCCTTCCAAACAAATGATACAATTGCTCCTGTTACCAGGCCCTCCACTACTCCTATTGCAAGATGAATTAATTGCATAAAGGATAAAAATGATACAAAAGGCACTTCTGTTTTTCCAGATAAAAAGGTCTCAAGTACAACACTCAAAGAACCCAATTGCAGTCCAATAATTGAAGCTATTATAGATGCCGTAAAAATTCTTTTGGTATTCAATCCCTTTCTGGTAAGTAGCTTATATATAATGGGATATGCAATAAAGCACGTATAAAATCCAAGGTTAAACACATTACAACCGTACGCTAGCAAACCACCGTCTCCAAAAAATAACGCCTGAATAAGCAGAATTGCAGCCATTGTCAAAAATCCAGCATTTGGCCCCAATAGGATGGCTAGTAGCATTCCACCTCCTAAGTGTCCACTCGAACCGGTTCCCGGTATAGTAAAATTAATCATCTGTGCCGCAAATACAAATGCCCCTATAGCTCCCATCAGAGGAATTTTCTGATCGTCCATCTCATTTTTTATTTTTCTAATTGAATATGCAGCAACTCCAATAGTAGTTGCATACATTGCACCACCAACAACTGGCGATATCAGCATATCAGCCATATGCATAGTATAATCCTCTCCTTTTTAAACAAATAACCCATGAATGGGTACCAAAATAATAGCCCTTCATGGGTTAATGATTCAAAAGTATTGTATAATTGTATCGCACAAAAAACTGATCATAATATAAAGTTATTAAACCCTTACAAAACCTTATATGGTTGAAATCTTCATGATTTCAAATTCAATAGAAATAGTATCACAACATCCCCATTTTGTCAAAATGGATTACACTTGATATACCATGATATTCATCCTATATTTCAATACTATTTAAAATTCTCTTTAGTTCTAGCAATTCCTCCGCTGTCAGAGTAATGCCCTTGCCCATTTTTTCCTGGTCGGGTGCCCATTCTCTGATATCATACTTTGGCTCCCTGTCATTCCAGCTTATCAGTTTCAGCTCCTTTGTCCACCCCTTTGAGGATTCAGACAAGACACCTAGAGACTCCTTAATCTCGAACTTAATTTCTGCCATAAAAACTCTCCTTTTTAGTATAATATATTTTTATTGTTCCCATTTAAAAATACTAATTAATTATATTGCCGTCAGTACATGTTCTTCAAATACCGTGCTTAAACTACTTGCACATCCTATTTGTCCCTATTAAATAGCTCTTTAATCTGATGAACGGTATCCTCAGACAGGGAATCCTGCAAATAATTGCGGGTTTCTTTTTTCATTTCCCTATATGCTCTCATAACCCTATCATTTGTAGCTTCAACTACTTCTTTAAACTCCCTTGCAGATAGCAACGAACAGCCTGCTCCCCTTAATATTATCTGTTGAAGCCCATCAGATGTAGCAACAGTTATATTATAATTTTTCTGATTGCTATGAGCAAACCTTTCTATATACTGGTCAGCCGTCTGAGCCTCTCTGGTATAAACTAAATGGAGCTGATCATAATCTAGTACTTCTTCTCTGTGACGCTCAACTCTATAAGCATCAAATACTACTATTATTTTGTTCTTTTTGACACTTTGATATTTGCTGATATATTCCAAAAGCTTGATACGGGCACTCTCCATATTATGCTGTGCCAATTCACTTAATTCGGGCCAAGCAAATAATACATTATATCCATCTACCAATAAATACTCTTCTTTGTTCTCCTTTGGAGTACCAATATAGGTGCTTGTTTTGTACTTTCTGTCAATACTCTTTTGTGGCCTCCAAACATTCCTTTTACCCTGATTTGCATAGTAGGCTTGGTTTAGAATTCTATCTACCTCGTCTTGATCCATCCATTTATCTTGCTTATAGATGTGCTGAGAAATATCGTCCGATGCTGGTGCTGAATCCTTCTTGATGCAACTCTCAACATGCATACAATCCTTTACTTCATCCCATTGTACAATAAAGCCCGAACCATTAGCACAAAAAACCGATGCCGTAGGATTTAATAGATCCCTCTCAGAATCATATCCCATTCTCTCAACTATTTCCTGGGTATTGTGACAAGGTTCATAACCTTTGATACTACAAAAAAGTCGTCCCATTCCTTTGGTATATGCTGTCACTTCTCTTTGGTAATTTTGCATGGTAACTGCTGGAGCAGAACCTGTAATAAGTGCAGTCTCATCGTTAATCTGAGATAGTTGGCAGGTACCATTCATTTTTTCTATGTCAAGCATGGCTCTGCCCACCATTTTTTCTGGCAGTTCCAGTGAAAATGAATAATATGGCTCAAGTAACAGACATTTAGCTTGCTTCAAGCCCTGACGTACTGCACGATAGGTAGCTTCTCTGAAGTCCCCGCCTTGCGTATGCTTATTATGCGCGCGCCCTCCTACCAAGGTTATCTTGATATCAGTAATAGGTGAACCTGTAAGCACACCTCTATGTTCCTTTTCTGACAAGTGACCAAATATTAAGCTCTTCCAACTTTTGCCCAAGATATCCTCACTGCAATCATCACAAAACTCAAGCCCACTACCACGCTCTCCCGGTTCAAGCAATAAATGTACCTCTGCATAATGCCTCAAGGGTTCAAAGTGACCAACCCCCTCAACTGTATTGCTTATTGTTTCCTTGTATAAAATTCTACCGGTACCAAAGCTTATATCTACTCCAAACCTACTTTGTACAACACTTTGTAGAATCTCCATCTGTACTTCGCCCATAATCTGAACTTGAATTTCCTGTAATTCTTCGTTCCAAACAATGTGAAGCTCGGGGTCCTCCTCTTCTAGCTGTCTGAGCTTTGGTAGCATAAGCCTTGGATCATATCCTGCCGGAAGAATTATTTGATAGCTGAACACAGGCTCCAATACTGGGGTAGCAGAAGCTGCTTCAATTCCCAGACCTTGTCCCGGCCTAGTCTGGCTAAGTCCTGTTACAGCACAAACTGTTCCTGCTTCTATCTCATTTACTGCTTCAAACTTTTGTCCTGAGTAAATCCTTATCTGGTTAATCTTTTCCTCCCAGCTTCCATAAGACAGAGAGTCTCTTGTCTTTAGCCTCCCCCCTGTTAACTTCATGTGGGTAAGCCTATTCCCCTGTTCGTCCCTTGATATTTTGAATATACGCGCACCAAATTCATCAGAGTATTGTGGTATGCTGGTATATTTTGTCATACCCTCTAGCAATGTATCAATACCTTGAAGTTTTAATGCTGATCCAAAAAAACATGGGAATAGTTTTCTCTCTGAAATAGCTAATTTGACCTGCTGCACAGGTATAAGACCATCTCTTAAATAAGAATCAAGCATGTGCTCATCACACATTGCCAATTGTTCATAGAAACTATCAGTAGCTGTTTGTCCAAATTCAATGCAATTATCGGACAGCTGATTTTTTAGTACTTTCAAAAGTTTTTCTTTATCAGTTCCGTTCTGGTCCATTTTATTCACAAACAAAAATACCGGTATCTGATATATCTCCAAAAGCTGCCAAAGTGTTTTAGTATGGCCCTGTATCCCATCTGCTCCACTCACAACTAATATTGCATAATCCAAAACCCCAAGCGTTCTCTCCATTTCAGTAGAAAAATCTACGTGCCCTGGGGTGTCCAGCAGTGTAACTTCAGTATTATCCAATTCAAAAACAGCCTGCTTTGAGAAGATGGTTATACCTCTTTCTCTTTCAAGCTCAAAGGTATCCAAGTAGGCATCCCTGTTGTCCACTCTTCCAATCTTTCTTATCTTTCCGCTTAAATAAAGTAAGCTTTCGGACAAGGTGGTCTTTCCTGCATCAACATGGGCTAAAATCCCAATTACTAGTTTATTACTCATCTATGTTAATCCTTTGTTTGCACTAGTTTTATATCGTTAATTCACTGTTAGCTATAGTTTTATATGCTAATTCACTGTTAGCTATAGTTTAATATCATTGATTCACTGTTAGCTATAGTGATATATATATAATACCAGTTAGTAATAAAACTAACAAACAATAAAGGTCTTGAATATAAATCTAATTTGTTGAAGTATCACTTCCCACTTGTATTTTGCAAATACTATATTTGTTGTTATACTCCAACTCTCTATTAGCAAATTTAACGTCCTGCTTATTGCTATCCGGGTTAGTAATTCCATAGCACAGACTGTATTCTCCATCTGGTATATTTTCTGATATATACAACTTCTCAGATATCCTCGCACTTTTACCGGGCATTAATTGAGTAATATCATAGTTACTTGTCACTCTGGCAATTACTTCTTTTTCAGGGTTATTTAGCAAGAATATTTCCAGAGGCCATTTATAGTAAAAGGGTGCATTCCCAATATTTTTTATATTGACTAT
This sequence comes from Bacillota bacterium, assembly GCA_023439045.1. Taxonomy (GTDB): domain Bacteria; phylum Bacillota; class Clostridia; order Acetivibrionales; family DSM-1351; genus Ruminiclostridium. The sequence goes on from JAEXOY010000002.1 coordinate 90,501, forward strand.
AACTGGTAATTGCTTACCTTGATCTATCTGTGTCTTTGTTTTTACACTCGATGCGTAAAATCTATAGCCCATATTAAGCTGCACCTTTTCCATGTTTCTAACTACATCATCAGAATTTTCCATTGAGTATGGGCTACTTGGTCCTAACCAACTAATGTGACTATTTTTTAGTTGTTCTAGAGTTCTATTTATACGATCGTTTTCAAAATACTCCGTTCCAGGATAGTTCGCAACCTCTCCCCCCGATGGGGAGTACTTCCAAAAGTCTGCCATTGAAGGCTGAGAATCCGAAGTCATGGTGTCAGTATACCCTTTGTTTACCCAATCGAGAAAATAATCCTCCGTCTGGAGTATATCCCCAAAAGAGTCATTGAAAAGGCCCATTTCGTTATCTTTTGCTATTTGGAATGGCCTTCTTATCAAAAGTTTTTTGTTCAGAAAGTTGTTTGTATAGGGCTCTATATATAGATTGGATTTTTCAAGTGTAGGGAATGGAATGTTGTCCTCTATTTTTGTATGCAATTCCCCCCAGTGACCGATACTGCCAATCTCAATAAAAGCGACCTCTGGCATATTATCGTATCTTTTTGCAAGAGCTTGTATTAATTTTTGATGATAATCTATTATTTTTGCATTGGAATAATTAGGGCTAAAGCCCTTTCCATATTCTATATCGTAATACTCCCCGTCTCCGCCTGTCTCATCATAAAGCCAATCAGGTATATCCAAATGTCTATCAGCTTGGGGATAATCCATATATAGCCGAATTATTATCTTAATACCATTTTGCCTCCAATAATCAAAATTACACTGCTTTTCAAACTCTTCAAAGTCATATATACCTTTTTGAGGTTCTATAGTACGCCAAGACATCCCGGCATATACTAATGAAAATTTTGTTTGAGGGTTCTCAACCCTATCTCTAGCATCTAGTACCCACCCAACATAGGGGTTTACTAATACCTCATTTGTACTCTGAAGACTAATTAATACCATATCATCAGAGGGATAATTTATTATAAGTAAATATATTGCCATAATGAGTATCATTAGCCATACCACCACTTTATTCTTTTTATTAGATGTGTATTTTCTTCGCCTTATTAGTGATTCCATATACCTCCTAAGATGCATATTCACCATTATATGCTACTAATACTGCATCATTTACACCTTGAATTTCTGAAATCTCATTTACAAAAGCCACATTCCCGTCCTTCACCTTTACCTCAACCGTTAATTCTATGTTGCCTTTTGCTACAGTCTTAGATTTAAGCGTATGCTTTATTTTATGCAGTCTCTGTTTCAACTCGTCACCAGCAGCCTCGCTATAATGGATTATCAAAACAAAGGTTGTATCCTTGACCTTGAACTTTGACATTATGAGTATAACTATGCTAGTAAATATAGAACCAATAATTGCTATTGAAAAAACACCTGCTCCTGTCGTAATTCCAACAGATATTGCCCAAAACATAAATCCTATGTCCATTGGTTCTTTAATTGCTGTACGATACCTAACTATACTCAATGCACCAACCATACCTAGTGATAATACTACATTTGAACTTATTGTCATTATAATAAGGCATGTTACAAGACACATTATTACTAGTGAAACATTGTAATTATAGTTGTATACAACTCCCTTAAAGCTCACCTTATATATGTAGAATATTAATAATCCTAAAATAAGTGCCATGACTAAACCAAAAATAACGTCGTAACTAGATACCTTCTCAAAAGTCTCTAGTTTATAAATACTTTTTTTTATAATATCATTAAAATTTACAACACTATCCATCATTATTACCCCTTTACTGATATATATTATTTTTTAAAACCCTGCATAGTAAATACTTAGAAACAGCACTCCTTGTATAAGACGAAAGGTTTAAAATGCTTTGGATGTAGCTTGGAATGAAATCATTGTACTTTACTTCTAATACAACAATAGAATCCTCAAAAACATTTACAGTGCTAAGATTTGGGTCGAATATATCGATAGAATTGAAGCCTGCACGTAATTCTTTATCAAAGGTAATGCGCACATCACCGGTAGCCACAGTATACGCTTCTCTTTCATAGTCTACTATAACCTTTGGTCGTAATATCGAGTTATTATTTTTGATGTAAAATTTACTTAGCACACCCTCTTGTTCCTTTAGAAATGCAAAATTATTATCCATAATTGCATAATAATTGTCTTTAGATATGTTCTTGGATTCCTTACTAATGTACTCTCCGTACTTAAGCTTACATTCAAACTTAATAGAACTATCACTTAAATTATAGATTCTAATTCTATATTTTTGCCTAGCAAATACACCTGAATTTTTTTCATAGAGAGAAGAATCATAGACGTCATCAAAGTAAAGACTTCTAACATGATAGCAACCATTTTCATCTGCAAAAGAATCCTTTTTCATTAGTTTTTTCAGTGCATTACTCAATATCCAATAATCCTTTTGGTTTATTAAATACTTCTTTTCATGCCTTAATTTATGTCCCATATATTCCATACTGCTTTAGTCCTCCTATGTAATATTTAACTATTAGCTGACACTTTACTCCCTCCATTCTTTTACGGCTATCAAAGGAGTCATCGCATTTTGAATTAACCTATTTATCAATAACAAATTTAGAGATACCAAAATAATGTTTACCAAAGTTATCAAAATAGGTATCAAATGGGATTTGCTTATTACCACTGTTATCTCTAATAGTCACTTTCCAGTAATACTCTCCCTTTGCCATTGCCGGTAACACTACCTCCGTTGTTTCTAATCCACTCTTTGTAAAAACAATATTTTTAAGTTCTGGATCCTTTGCTACAATTACGTCATAAAATATTTGATCCCCTTGGAAATCAAAGGACACACTCCATGAAAGCTTTAGATCTTTTCCGTTTTCCAAAAGTTTATCCATATATACTGGCATAGGCTTTTGTATATTCTCGTAATAAGCTTTTTTATTATTTTCTATTACCTCATAGAACCTACCAAATTCCTCATCATAATCTTTGAATGGCATAGGCAGGCTAGAAATATCAGGTTCCTTAGCTAGCTGTGGCTTAATAATCTCATAATACGAATCTAGGGACTTCTTTAAAGTTTGAGCGTTAATTAGTTTACTTATTTCCTCTATTTTGCGGTTTAATTGTTCTAAATTATCTGAATCCTTTAAAAATCTTCTATGCAGCACTACCCCCCAGTAATTCGAAACTCCATACATCCAGCTAGCCCTTTGATTTTCATCAATATAGCATTTCTGCTCATCTCTTGCCCATGCTCCATCATAATCCCAAGGCAAAAAATACCACTTCAAAGAGTTGCTTGGACTGTACAAAAAGTAGTTTCTAGCATCGGTATCAAAATTCCCAAATAATATGTTTGTAGCAAGCCAGGTTAGATAATTGTCGCGATCAAAATACTTATCTACAACATCGTCTATATTTTTAGAATAATCATTTAAGTCATCTAACATTTGTATTAGTTTGCTATTGTCATTTCCAGCCTTCATTTCCAATAGCTCTTCAAACTTCTTTTTGTTAAAGGAGGGATCATCCACGTTCTTAATAATATCCGGTGTCCTTTGGAATTCGAAGTAATTAACCTTGTATAGCTGTCCGTTAGGGTCTAAGCCATGACTACTTAAAAAGGTTCTGTTTGGTTGCTCAATCTCAGTATATAGCCCATAATCCACAAACTCATTTGTCGAATTAGTGGAGGATAAATCCTTTATATGTAGTCTCACAAACTGGGTTCTAAGACTTGTCATGTTGGGTATCTGGGTAAACAAATCAAAGCTTAGCTTATTCCTTACACGAGTCATATCCCATACATGTTTATTAAAATTAAGTACTTTTTGGCCATTCCATAGTCCCGCGTTATCAAAAAGCTTAACTTTATATGACTTAAAATGTTCATTTCTTGAAGATTGGCCCCTTAGTTCAATTACTCCGTTAGCAGAAGTAGTGCCATATCCATACTTTCCTTTAACAGGTCCAAACTCATTTCCCTCCTGAATTATCACTTGAAGATTTGGGTCGGCATTTGAATTTACAGAATCACTTATATTATTCATTTCTGAAAAAGTCATGTACTTATCTTCCGATTTGTCTTCCGACTTATCCAGAACAGTAATGTAAAAGTCAATTATGTTTGGTGAATCTGATGAATAAATGCTCCTATTCTCCACTATTCCTGTGGCTGTAGAGTTTAAATTAGTAACAATACTAAACTGTCCATCAGAAATACTATTAAGTCCTGCCAAAACAAGTTTTTTTATAGGACCTACTAATACAATTAAAACAAGTAATAGTATGAGGATTATCAGATTAAGATTCTTTTTCAAGTTAATTACCTCCTAAATTCTACTAGATAGACGGCCGATTAATCTGGAAAAGATACTTTCTTTTGTATCGGCGACTAGCGACTGTCTGCAGAAGGTATAATAATCAATATTTTTTAAAAAATAGCTAAACCTTCCCAGTGCAATAATTAAAGCTATAAAACCAGCAGCAAAATATCCTGTTCCGTAGAAATTTTCTCCAAGATATAGAGTAATTAGTGTAAAAACTAAATTACATACAAAAAATACTACTGCAACCACTAAGGCACCCATCCTATCGTCAAAATAGAGCATTAGTAGCACAATAACATACATAGCAACATATACAAAACTAGCTAAAACTAGCATGGATAGCATATTTATAGCTATTTCGGTGAAGCCCATCCTTGGTAAGAACTTCATACCCAAAGCTATTGAAACGATTGAGGTGAATAGTTGGACTTCAATTATGTACGCAATTTCACTGCTGAGTACATCCATCATTTCTTTCTTGGCAAGTTTAATTTCGTTTATAGTTCCCCCGTTGAGAATGGCTGAATAATATAATCGGTATTTGCTGTAGAAATTAGTTTCTACTGAAACAATAAAAATCACCATTGCTGGTATAATAGTCAAAATTGAAAAGAACACCGGAACATCATACATGGGACAATATATAAATGTATTGCCTGCCACAACCCTGTTGTCACTTGCCCAAAACACAAAATTATGTATATAAATAGCACTTGTAAGGAAGAATCCTATTAAAAATAATGAAAAGTATTTGCATATATACTTTAAAAACTCAAATATGCCTGTTTTAAATGCTGGATATACTTTACGTATAAATACACCAAAGAGTAAATCTGTGAATAGGATACCTAAAGTCATTGATATAAGAATAAGTGTTATAGTATCATAACTAAAATAACTAACAAAAACTATGGATAACAAAATTGTTATGCATGCAGCACACAAAAAGCCAATAAGTATTCTGACGTAATCCTTAAGGGTAGAAAGGTATACTGTCTCCACCCATAATATACTTAACTCTGTAAAGAGCAAATATGCGATCACCTTATAACTTATATCTAACGGTGAATATACAACAAATGCACTTCCAACAATGGCTGCCAATACTACTACAATCATTATCGCTCCATAGAAGCTAGGTAAAATTTTGTGTTTTTCATTTGTAAATATTTGGTCCGACACAAATCTAGACAATATAAATACAAATCCACCTGTTAGTAGCATAGAAGAAATAAAGCAATATACGATAGTTGCCATAAGAAGTTCAAATTGCGCCTGTGTTTTGCCTAAATAGCTCAAGTAAAGCTTTGCAAACACTATCATACATATACTTATAATCATAGGCCCTACGGTAATTAGGGCTGAGTAAAAGTATGCAGAAATATTACTAATAAATCCTTTTTTGTTAAACAATTTTCTCAATTCAAAGCCAATTCCCGCCATTTAATCACCCCATTGCTCATATAATCTAGAATAACTATCTATAAACATCTTTGTAGTATAGTATTTTTTTACCCTTTCAAACCCTGACTGCCCCATATGGGCTCTTATACTAGGAGTTTTGGCTATCTCCACTATCGCTTTGCCAAGCTTCTCATAGTCCATAACTGGGATAACGATACCAGCATCACCAAACTCATCATTTCTACCCTCAAGCATTTCCCTGCAGCTCCCAACATCAGTTGTTATAAGAGGTTTTTTGTATCCCATCGCTTCAAGTAGTGCAAACGGCTGACCTTCACTTATACTAGTAAGTATCAAACAGTCCATTTTATATAGATAATCATCTGGATTAATGCGACCTGTAAAAACAATATCTGATATATTGAGATTTTCTACAATCTGAATACATTCATTGTAATATTCCTCGTCCTCATCATAAGGCCCCATAATGAATAACCTTATATTATCAACTTTTTGTTTTGCTGCATTAAACCCATGTAGCATGGTCTTTACGTCTTTTATAGGAACTACTCTGAGTAGAGCCCCAAAATTGATATACTTGTCTTCTCTAACATCCTTGTATTCTTTTAGCTTGCTGATATCAATACCATTATGAATTACATCTATTTTGTCCTCATTACAACCGAGCTCTACCTGAATTTGTTTATTTCTCTCAAACAGAGAAATAACTCTATCAGAGCTATCATATGCTAGCTTTGATATATTATAGAAAAACTTTATCCACATATCCTTGAAATAGCCTTTGAGCCAATCTGATTTAATTATTTCCTCTTCTCTCTCTCTAGAGTAGATTCCATGTTCAGTCAGAATTAGAGGCTTGTTGAGCAAACGCTTCGCCATACTCCCCACAACTCCTGCATAACCTGTAGAGACACAGTGATATAAGTCTGCTTCTGGCAATTCACTTTTTATAATTTGTAGTAGCGGCAGTAGCATAGATTTAACCATCCAAAAAAATTCAGTAAACGAAATATAAGAAAAGTCCTCTTCGCTAGAAAGTTGTACAATCTCAAAAAAGTCTCTGCTCATTAAAAAGTTTGTAACATTATCATACTCGCCGCTCCTTACTAGTGTAAAAATCTCTGCCCAATCTACATCTCCACCGCTAATTAGGTTTATGAATGCCCGCTTTTGTTGGTCGGACAAGAAATACTTCTTTCCCCATTCACCTGTTTGACTCATAAATTCATCGAGAAATACTTCCTCGATTCCAACTATATTATCAGTTAATTTGCATTTATAATTACCTTTGTTTTTCATTTCAGCCCCAATGGCATAAATTACAAACTCATGCTGTGGCATGGATTCTGTTAGCATTTGGATCCAGCTTGATACCCCTCCCATAATATAAGGATAACTACCTTCTGATATTAGACATATTCTCATGTATTCACCCACCTAAATTAATTGTAAATTTATAATCCTTTGCCTCTATAAGATAGATATTCTTATCTATATTTTTTACAAGACATTGATCTTTCGCCGTCACCTTTTTTGAGCTTCTTAAAATGAAAAACATTGCGTCCTTGAAGCCGTTACAATATCCAGTTATTGAATTGCCGTCCTTCTTAAAATATATTTTTGAATTCTGATATTTTTTCAACTCATATGTAGTTTGTGCTGCTGTTAGAGGCCTAACCCAACTGTATTTATGAGTTAATATATCTAAGAAATCACAATACTTTCTATACATCTTATCCCACGATTCTCCTCCGTTTCTTGTATTATCTAAGACATCATCAGGGTGAACAAAATGTGATATTATGCCTAACCCTGTAACTCCGTCCATAGCCGTTAACACATTAACCTGGTTATTATCATATCCTGAAGTTGTCCTTGGTAAGCTAGCAATGCCATCGTCTTCTATGCGAAATTCTTGCTCATATTGGTCATCGTCGTCCAGCTTACTATTTACTGATGCAATGCTAGTAATACTTGGAATAGCCTGCTTTAATGCTATTCTTCCCTCTGAGCTTAATATATTAGATGGGGGTACGTAGGTCTGGATATCGTAGTTGGGGAAAGCACTTTTTATAAACTGGCTTAGCATTGAGAGGCCCTCCTTCATCTCCTCAATGCTATTCCACGGCTTATATCCTAATTCAGCGTCCTTAATAAATCCTTCAAGCGCCAACGGCTGATGATTGTATCCGTGTATTCCTAGTTCACCACCCATATTTATTAATTCTCTCCCATAGGTAATTAACATTTGATTGCTCTGGGTTATATTTTTATCCTCAATACTTTGTTCATAATTCTCTATTACTAATGCAGTGTATTTAATATCATATGAGATGGCAGTCTTTTGCATATCAGACCACCAAACGTCACGAAAAAAGTCCCTGTTATTTCTGCCATAGTCCTTCATTAATTGTTTATCTTCTTGTGTAGTAAATGGCGCTGGAAAATCATCTATAAATACCATCTTGGAATTCAGAATGGGATAAATCATATCTTCTTCTATATAGCTCATTCCACCAACTAATAAGCCTCTACAATATTTCTCTGTTGTCATTGAAATATTAAATATCAAGAACTTCCCCTTACCATAGTCAACATCCCAAATTAGCGGAATGTTATCATCACTGGTTGCATGTACTCTACAGTTTTTATTCAAACTTACAATTCCAGAATAATTATTAAAAATTGCTTGCCCACTAAATTTCATTCCAGAGCCTTGTAATAATATGTTATCTTTCAGGTTCAAGCCACTAACAATCCTACATTCCTCGGCTTCATCAATACCCAATTTTCTATAGATGTTATAAAAGCTGTCATTTCTTTCGAGAGGATATGCAAAAACTACCCTCCCTCCATTACTAACATATTCGCAAAGCTTATCTAATTCATTAAAGGAGCTCAGATCATACAAAGCAACTATTACCATCTGATATTTGGGAAAATCCAAGGACTTGCCGGTACTGTTGGCTAAATCGTAAATCTCATAATCCCTCTTGATATAGTCCAAAGTCTGGCATACATTCTCCTTTAATCTCCTTTCTATTTCGGGAGACTCCTCATCAGTTCCGACTTTACTGCTATTTATGAGCAGTAAATATTTATTGTCAGGAACATGACTTAGTTCTTGTTTGCTTAGATATTTCATATCTTCTGCAGAGTATGCCTCTTCATAGTTTTCGCTAGTTAATCCAAATAGATAATCCGATCTCAATATTTGTATAAAAATAGCCATTGTTATTACAGCTATTAGGACAATTATAATATTCTTATTTTTAATCATTTATTATGCACCTTCATTAATCCAAAACCTAATCTTACTCAAACCACTATGACTTAATACAATATTTGAACTTTTTAATCTGTTTAACACCATCTCAAAATTAAAAGAATCTTGTTTTGTATAATATAGCTTTAGATATCTCATAAACGGCTCTTCTTCCATGGCATGATTTCTCAAGAACTGTTCACAACACTCCTCTGCAGTTGTATACTCCTGTAAAGCAATAAGTGTATTTATTCTATCTACAAAATAATTTGATTTATCTGGAGCAAGCCTATTAATATTTGCCAGTACGTTTGCATATGTAAAATTATATTTTTTGAGATTTCTTTCATCTAATACCTCACTGCAAATAAATTTCTTTAGCACTTCTGCATAGGATATTGAATCATCTAGGTTCTCCCTATTATTCTCATAATTATAAGAAAGTTGATGAATGCTTATGGTTAACTTTCTTTTAAGTTCCATCAGCGCCGCCGCGGCATAATGCGATGTTTCAGTATCCGAATTTTTAAGGGCAGTTTTTATCTGTTCAACATATAAGCTTGCATCTTGCTTTAAGGCATTGAGCAATATTGAACGTTTTGTTTTATTATCGTTGAGTATCAAAGCCTCTTCAATTGGCACTATATAGTCGCTATCATTTAATCTCGTTTTGAACAGATACTTCCCCTGAAAAATTTCAGAATCATCTAAAAGCTTATAGTCATCCACAATAGTCTTTATTGTTTTAGTTTTGGTGATAAATAGAAATAAATAAAAGAGTAATCCTGCAAAGGGAATAAACGTCAGAAAGACTACTCCTCCTATAAACTCATAAGGTGATTGTTTTCTCCCCTTTATAAGAGTAGTTATAATAAGTACAATACAGCTTAATATGTAATACACTATTAAATAATCATAAATACTATTAAGCATAACAAACCTCACTATTCTTAATAGAGCATTCTATTCCCATATTTTTCAAACGACTTATAACATTTCTTGCTTCTTCAAGAGATGAATTAGCAAGCATTACATAAGGAACACCTTCAATCATGCCGATATGATCTGATTCTCTAATGGTGTTGTTTATGATATGAGCAAGTTCTTGAAGCCTGAAGTTATCATAATTAATAATCTCTGCAAGACAAAAATCTATGTTAAATCTATTTCTTGCCATACTCTTTGTCTCAATAAGCTCTTTGAAATACTCACCCTTAAGCACTGAAGAACCGCTTAAATATTTAGTATCCATTACCAACTCATTATATGCGTATGCCTTATTGATAGCTGAAGATATAAGACCCGTTACGACATTGAATAAGTTCTTATAGTGAAGTGTAATATTATCAAACTCTACATTATACAATCCGATAATAGCAACAACCTTTTCACCATTAAATATCGGGGTCATCATAATGGGAGTATCTGATTTAAAATATCTATTAATAAATGTATTACCTGTTTCCAATACCTCCCTAAACTCTGAACAGTTTTCTACTTTTATAGACTTTGGAATAGTAAAATCTTTTTGGGCAGATTTTGCAGATAGCCTCAAATAGTCCCCTGTTTTATTTATTAAGTACAACGCTACCTTATTACTTTTCATCACCGACTCCACAATGTTTATAGCAGAGTAAAAAATCTTTTCTGGCTCAAGACTATCTAGCTGATTGGTCATGCTAAACACCTTTCCGAAGCTGTCCTCAGAACTGGAAATTTGAGACTGAAGCTGCTCCTTCGCCATAGTGGTTTCATCATGTATTTCCTTTAAAAAGTTATAATTATCTAGAAGCAACTCGTGCTCATGATTTTTCCCCTCATATTTTAATTCTTTTTTGTCAACAGTATATCCAACTCCAAGACCCAGCAGAATAAACAAAGCCAGTTGTAATATGCTTTGAGTATCATAGATAAAAGCTAATACTTCTCCACCTGTACTAAGCTTTGAATAGATAAATATTCCAGAGGATAATATGATTGCGGGTATAGATTGCTTTGTTCCATACACAACGCCCATTAATACTATGTAAAATATTAAGTAAGTAGATATATTATTTGAAAAATTTTCTTTATAGAAAATTGATAATGCTAATAAAATAAAGAAGCCTATAAGATTCTCAATATATGGAATAATAGCTGTTCTTATGTTTTTCTCACTCTTTGATTTTTTGACTCTTTGCGTTTTCTTGCTTTGAAAATTCCTTACAAACCAACTAATGGTTTTATTTATACCTTCATTAAGGTCATATAATGGAACCCAATCAGTACACTTTTTGAACTTAGAATTGTTAAGGCAAATGTGATATACAACTTGGCTCTTAGTTTCCTTATGCACTTTAGATTTTATACTCTGTTGCTGACCAATAATATCTATAAGAGAATTTATACTTGTCTGGGTACCACTAGATACATTATATGTACCTGAAACTTCAGCGTTTATACATCTATAAATTGCATCCGCAACATCCTCAACATATATAAAATCTCTTGTATGAGTTCCATCACCCAAAATTGCTATTTCCTGTTGCTTAATATTTTTCTTGATAAATGAAGCTACTACACCCCCTTCTCCTTCACTTCTTTGTCTCGGCCCATAAACACTCGAAAGCCTAAGGCATATTGTATTTAAGCCATACAGCTCTCTCCACTTTTGACAATACATTTCCCCTGTTAGTTTACTCATACCATACGGTGTTAACGGATCTGTACATGATTCTTCTATGACAGGCAATTCATTACTATTACCATAGACTGTACATGAGGATGCAAAAATAAACTTCTTTATCTTATATTTAGTTGAAAGGGATAGCATATTTGTTAACCCCATCAAATTCACCTTTGTGTCCTTTGCTGGATTATCTATCGAGCCTAAAGCGTCAGTGTGAGCCGCTAAATGTATTACTACATCAAACTTATTTGTCTTGAATACCTCTTCACACTTTTTATTTTCAATGTCGAGAATGTATCCATTATGCTTGAACTTGACATTATTAGTAAGTCCTGTTGAAAGGTTGTCTAAAATAAACACCTGATGGCCTTCCTTATTTAGTCTATCTGCTACATGTGAACCTATAAACCCATAACCACCTGTAATAAGTACCTTCACACTATCACTCCAGTCTTCTTGTTATAACATTTGAATTCTACCTTAGCCAAAAGATAGATGTCAAATATTTCCTATTTGCTATATTTAGTGTTATGCTGCTACAATAAAAAAAATGCTACTCAAATGAGATACTCATTGGAGTAGCATAACTTTGATTGAACTTATTTATATAAATCCTTATTTCAGCACTTTTAATAAGACATTATACTTTTATACAAGCGCTTCTTCTTAATCATGTATCACTTTTAGTGAAGCAACCTTATAAGCTATATTTTCCCGATAGCGACTCTGCTCTATTGTCGTTACATAGGAAGTAGACAGATATTGTACTACCCTGTGCTGTATTTATAGAACTTATTGGTATTGATGCCTCTATAACACTACTATTTTTACTAATACTGATTGATGCTACCTTGGTCCATTTCCAGCTTCCGTTAGTACCTGAATATTTATAAAGAACATTATTTTCAATAAGGAATTCGCTTCCTACTTCGCCTACCTTATAGCCTGTAGTTGCATTATTATCAACATCTATATAAAACTGGCTCTTTACATTTAGGGATTTGCCCGTTACAAGAAGATACAAATTGTCTTTTGAAGAGGCTGTCTTCAATATATTTATATTACCTGTTGACTTTTGTGCCAATACCGGGATATTACTCCATTCTGATGCATTGCCATTGACGCTAAATGCTATTTGGTTTGTTTCTAGAGTAGGAGGTGGAGCAGGTACATTAACACTACAGCTTGCCGTTTTGTTTCCATCATCGGAGGTTACCGTTACTACAGTGGTTCCTGCCGCTATAGCTTTTACTAAACCACTACTATCCACTGTAGCAACTGTTGTATTGGAACTTGTATAACTTATATTTTTGTTTGTAGCATTACTAGGCAGTATTGTTGTTGTTAATTGTCTAGAACTTCCTATGTTTATGGTAACAGCATTTTCGTTTAGAGCAACTGAAGACACAGAAATAACTGGTATGGTTACATTTATAGTACAATTAGCTGTTTTATAGCCATCATCAGTTGTTGCTGTTATAACAGCATTCCCTACAGCCATAGCAGTAACTATTCCGCTACTATTTACAGTGGCGACTGCTGTGTTTGAGCTAGCAAAACTAATCCCTTTATTTGTAGCGTCTGTTGGCGCAATTGTTGCAGTTAATTGTTTGGTATTGCCCACGTTAATTGTAGCACTACTGTCTGACAGTGATATCGCAGATACTGATACAGTTGTAGGAACTATTATCCCTTGCTGGTCTATTACTAGATCCTTTTTAATCAGGTTGTACCCTGTTGTGGCTTGCCATACTCCTTGGTTAGCCAAACGTATTGAGTATGCAGGATTATTACTAATAGACGGAGCGCTGTCCGGTAAATTGAGATATACATTCCACTTTCCAGGAGCAATATCTTTAGGCAAACTTAGTGTTAAATCTATTGTTTGAGTGCTGCCACTTAACCATCTTCTTACATCACTATTAACTGCAAATGAGTATGTGGCAATGCCGTTACTTATAACAATTTGGGCATTTCTCTGGTTGATAACGTTTCCAAAACCGTCATTTCTAATATTCAATATTAAGTGGAGCTGATTTCCCTGTGTAGCTTTAGAAGAAATTTTGCCATCTGTAATTACAAACCTGTAGCCCATCCTTTTAGATATATTTAAAAATGTGCTTTCTCCATTAATAGATGTGTTTTTCCATTTGTTAATTACGGAATCCAAATAATCAATATTAATAAACTGGGTATGAAGTTTTGCCAACTCATAAATTGCATTTGTGGAATCTGAAAAACTTGATAGAGTATTGGCTTCTCCACCAAACGGGGTATATTGATCTTGATTCTGAGCCCAATTCAGTTCATCTTCCCTCGAATAGGCTTCATCAACATAGGTCCCACATTCATCTTTGGAACTCAGCAGTGCATCATCATGGTAACCAGTTCTTGATAAATATGAACCACTGAATGCAGTAGTATCTGTCAATATATTTCCGCCTGACTCTTGGCTAAATATATCTCTAATAAACATTGGCCTCCTTACTTGAATCATTCTGCTTACTGGAACTGCATCCATCAGTGCAAACAAAACGGCTTTTCTTGCTTCGAGGGTTGGTGTTCCATCTGAGTCTCCGAAATAAGAATTATGCCATTCTCCCCATGGCCCCAAAAATCCAGCCTGTACGCAGTAGAGTACGTCCTCATTGTTATAAAAAACTTGTTTAAGCTGAGCTATATGTCCTGTAATAATACTCAGTTCCTTTGGCTCTGGTTTTGCCACTCCATCAAAATCATATGCAGCTCTAAATATAACCTTGAGCCCATTTGTGCGTGCCTGTGAAAAAGCATTGTTAATTTCTGATAGTTTTTGATCGCTAATTGGACCAGATAAAAAATCCTTTAAGTCTACCTCAACCATAACTAAGTTAATATTCTGAGCTTTTAATGTATTGAACCCCCATATATCGCTAGACTCATATATGCGTAGCCAACCTCTTTCCGGGTTAACAAAATCAGATGTATCCTCTGTAAAAGTTAAGTTCTCTAATGTTTCAGTTGAACTTCCAGTGACTATATCACCCGTTTCTGCAAATGCTTTTAGCTGAAGAGTACTTGTAAATAGAACAGTAGAAAGTATGACAGAAATAACAGCATACAATTTACGCCTGTAAATAAGCATAAAAATGACCTCCTTTAGATTAACTAACGCCAAAAGAGGTATTGCTTATTTACCTCCTGGCAACCCGACCGTCATAACTTCTCGCCTTAGACTCGTGGCTTTGTGTCCATACCTTTCGGATATGTTTACCTTTTTCAGAAAACCCTATTAAGTTTTATATTCAGCAAATTATATAGATATAATTTTGCTATTATATCTATATGCAATTTAATTGCAAAATGTTCCTAATTCTTTAATATAAATTATAGCGAAAAGTTCATTATTTATAAATTATTTCCTTTAATATAATAATCTTGGTAAATAAAAGTTAAATTGAACATTTAGAAATGTAGGAGGTAGAATAAAACCTTTCAATCGACTAAGTAATCTTTAAATAATAATAATACTTCATATTGACAGCTTTCATTCTTTTTGATAAATTTAGTGAAAAGGGGAGTAGCTTGTAAGCTATAAAGTCAACATCAACCGATCACCAGATCTGGCTTTATACTCCAAACGGAAAGCAAGACCTTGAACAAACCATAAGTTTGTTCAAGGTCTTTTTATATATTATATTAAATACATTATTTCAGGGGGAAACACTGTGGAAACAAAACAAGCAGTAAAACGTGTTATAATGTGGATTAGTCTGGCGTTAATTTTCAATCTGGGTATTTTACTTTTCGCTGGGTCCACTAAGGCATTGGAGTTCTTGGGAGGCTATATGATAGAGCTTAGCCTGAGTGTCGATAACTTATTTGTGTTCTTGATACTCTTTGCAAGCTTTGGTATACCACCCATATATCAAAAAAAGGTTCTGAACTATGGTATATTTGGGGCAATTATATTAAGACTTATCTTTATACTGTTAGGTATAAATATTGTAAATAGATTGCATTGGATACTATACATATTTGGAATAATTCTTATTTTTAGTGGTATCAAGATGGTTGTGGGTCACGAGAAAGAATCCAATCACAAGGATAGTAAGCTGATAAAGCTACTTTCAAAGGTAATACCTGTAACTGACACTCTTGAAGGCGAACGTTTTTTTGTTAGAAAAAATAATATACTGCATGCTACACCATTGTTCGCTTTAGTAATTCTAGTTGAATTTTCAGATATTCTTTTTGCAATAGATTCCATTCCCGCAATTTTTTCTATCACTACAGATGCATTTATTGTGTATACCTCAAATATTTTTGCCATACTTGGCTTAAGAAGTCTCTATTTTGTATTGGGAGCACTTCAAGAGAAATTTCAATATGTTAAATTTGGAGTTGCTTTAATACTTATGTTTACCGGAGTTAAGTTGTCTATTTTGTATTTTGATTTGGAAATTCCAATAATTATATCACTTGCAGTTATTTTCACTATATTGGTAGCGAGTGTAGTTTTGTCAATTCTTATTTCAAGTAACAAAGCACCTTCAAAGGTAGAGGCTGCACCAACGCAGGTTAAGTAACGATATTATATTAATAGCACTATTGTATTTATTAGCACTCTTGTATTAGTAATACTATTGTATATATAGCACTCTTGTATTAATAATACTTTTGTATATATAGCACTCTTGTATTAATAATACTTTTGTACATATGTGTTACTGTTAAGCTTAGTAATATCACGCATAGAAATACGCAAAGCTCCATATTCACTTATTAAAGAATATGGAGCTTTGTATTACTACTACCTACTTATTTAATACACAAATTTAAAAATCAATTTAATACACCTGTACTATATTAGGTTAGCCTTCTTCAGTAGTCTTAACACTACTACTGCACTTTCTGCCCTGGTATAATTGTCTTTTGGCATAAGCTTTGCATTGTTGCCCGAGAAAATTCCGTTCTTGATACATAAAGCCACTCCCTGCTTTGCATAAGATGATATGCCAGCCGTGTCACTGAATGCCTTAAGCTGTTTGACGATATCCTCATTTGAAATGGAGGTATCTAGCTTAGTAAGCTTCATTGCTCTAGCAATCATGGTCATTGCATCCTGCCTTGTAATCTGTGCATTTGGTGCAAATTTACCTTTACCACAGCCATCTGTTATACCGTATTCATATGCTGCATAGATATATTGATAGTATTGGCTGTCTTTATCTACATCGGTAAATATACTATCAAACTTAGTTGCTTTTAGTCCCAATGCTTTTGCAATCATAGAAGCAAATTCAGCTCTTGTTATAGCCCTATCTGGCGCAAAATTTCCTTCACCCACACCGCTATCTATTAGTCTAGATCCAATTTCATTAACAGAGTTTTTAGCCCAGTGTCCTTCAACGTCCTTGAATTTAACATCATTGTATATTAGTGAGTATGTGCTATTGGTCAAGCTGTTTATTTTTGCATAATACTGTCCATTAATAGAGAAAACCTGAGTTGGAACATGTGAGAACGTTGCGTTGTTATTCAAAACTACACCTGTAGTTATCATAGATGGGTCTACTCCATTAGGTATTGCTATAGTTCTTTCGACATAACCATTAAACTTTGATATCTCCACTGTTTTCCCTCCACTAGAGCAGGATATATCAAAATCTATAGGTTTTACCACTATTCGATAACCGTTTTGGTTGGCAATGTTTTGTACCGCGCTTCCTGTGTTATCTGGCGAAGCTGATACAGATACATTAACGCTGATGTCCCTTAACTCTACACTACTTCCAATCAAACTAGCGATACTATCGATATTTATCTGCGATGCAGGAAGAGTATATGTAATATTGTCTGTCTTAATTTCTAATACCGCCTCCCGAGCTTGCATATTTTTAATTATCTGCGCATTGAGTACCCCTATCGATACATCAGGGCTGTTTGCTATCGGAATTTGCACAATAGCATTTTGCCCCGCTTTCTCTAGCTGCTCCTCCATCTTTTTGTCATCTATAGTAATGGTGGTTACTGACCTACCATTTTCTATTATTGTTTCAGTATGTGCAATGCTCTGCGATTGTCCGTTTACAAAAATATTGGCATCTGGCATTAATGACACTTGCGATGAATCGTTCTGATAATATCCCGTACCCTTTATGCTAAAAGTATATGGGCTACTAAATATATCATTGCTTTCAATAGTAATATTCGCATTCTTTGTGCCTAAAGAACTAGGGTTAAAAGTGATTGCAAAGGTTACTGATTCCCCATTTGCTATATTAATTGATGCAGGAGATGTGGACACTGAAAAATCCGTTGCCCCTTCTCCAGATAATGTTATATATGGCGCCGAGCCCGTCAATGTAAGGGTATCAAAACCAGTATTACTGATAGTAAAAATACGTGTTTGCGTACTACCGTTAACCGAAACACTCCCAAAGTCTGTATTATCAATAGAAGAAGGTGTTATATCCCCATTCATAATAGCAACCGAATTGCCAATAATACTTATTGTGGGTCCATCATCATTAAGTATTGTTCCTATAGCTTGTGCTGTGGTATTTGATGTATAGTTGGCATTTGAGAGCTTAAGCAGTACCGTTTCGTTTGGTTCACTTGTATTATCCCCGTTTACTAGTACTGTTACTTCTTTACTGGTGTCTCCCGGTGCAAAGTTTAAGGTTCCACTTGTTGTCTTGAAGTCGCTTGATGCAGGAGCAGTAACGTCCCCAATTGCAGTTCCTTCTTCTGAAGCATAATCAATTGTGACTTCTTTGCCACTGCTTGAAGATAATGTTATTGTATATTTAAGCGCTACTGTTCCACTGTCTCCTTCTGCAACTGATATATCTCCAACGCTGAAGCTAGGTGCTGCATCATCGTCTGTTATTGTTGCTATCCCAATTCCGTTTGTAGTAGAAATGGTTGCATTAGCTGGTGTACTGAGCTCCAATCCAAGAGTCTCATCATACTCATCAACCATGTCTCCCTCTATATCTACAACGATTGCCTGTAGTGTTACCCCTGGTGCAAAGGTTAAGGTTCCACTTGTTGTCTTGTAGTCGCTTAATGCAGGAGAAGTAACATCCCAAGTTGCAGTCCCGTCCACCGTTTTATAATTAACAGTGATATTCTTTTCGCTGACTTCTGAGAGAGCAACATAAAATACAGCGCTGGTAGTGCCAGAATTACCCTCTGTTACTGTTGTATTATCAATTGAAACAATAGGTGCAGTATCATCATCTGTTATTGTACAAGTAGCGTGTGAATTTATAATGCTTATTTCACTAGGGCTTGGGTTTGATATGGTTACTCTAAAGGTTTCATCATTTTCATCAATACTGTCACCAATGATTTGAACGTCTATAGTCTTGCTGGTTTCACCAGGTGCAAAAATAATACTTCCACCTGTTGCAACATAATCCTTTCCTGCCTTTGCTGTAACGTCCTCAGTTGTGAAATCAACGCTTATATTATTTGAGCTAGGCTTTGTAAGGGTTACTGTAAATGAAAACCCTTTGATTGCACCTGTACCTTCTGATATAAAAGATGTCCCACCTAGAATTAGCTCAGGATCATCATCATTAAGTATTGTTCCTATTGCCTGTGCAGTTGTATTTGATGTATTGCTACCATTTGAGAGCTTTAGCAGTATCGTTTCGTTTGGTTCTCTTGTATATTCCCCGTTTACTAGTACTGTTACCTCTTTGCTGGTGTCCCCAGGTGCAAAGTTTAATGTTCCGCTTGTTGACCTGTAGTCACCTAATGCAGGAGAAGCAATTCCCGCGGTTGCAGTTCCATCATCTGTAGCATAATCAATGGTCACTACTTTGCCACTGCTTGAAGATAGTGTTACTGTATATTTAAGCGCAACTGTTCCACTGTCCCCTTCTGCAACTGATGTATTTCCAACGCTGAAGCTAGGTGCTGCGTCATCATCGGTTACGCTAAGTGCTATCGACTGGCTTCCATCTTCAGTGCCATCAGTAACACCTGTAATATCAACAATAAGAGTCTTGTCGTCCTCATCAATAGAATTGTTTATTCCTGTCAAAGTTATTGATGCAGATGTGCTTCTTGCTGGTACTGTGATAATTGCAGCTGAGGTGGTATAATCCCTATCCACTTTAGCTATACCACTAAATGCTAAAGTTACTGTAACAGGATAAGCCGATTTGTTAGATAGTTTGGCGGTCACATCACAGGTACCTCCATTCTCTGAAAATGAAAGTGCAGCGGATGTTAATGTTACTGTTGGTTTACCTTCATCATCATTGATAGTAAGTGTCTGTGCTCCACTTCCATAAGCATTAGTAACACTTGCTATTCTAACAGTAATATTTTCATTTCCTTCATATATTTTATCGTCAATACTACTAATTTCAATTTGTGCTGTAGTGCTGCCTGAAGGAATATTTATTTCTGTTGTTGCGTTATAGTCATTTCCATTTGTTGCTGTCCCGCTATAGTCAAGCTGTATTTTGGCAGCCTTACTTGCGGGATTTGATAGTGTTGCCACAATATCAATCGTCCCACCATTTTCAGCCATAGAAATATTTGAAGCAGATAGTGTTACTACCGGAGTGGAGTCAACCTTAATATTTTCTGTAGATGGTGCATTATTTATTGTAAGGCTCGCGTTATTTCCTGCTGTATCTTTTATCGCACTACCGATTAAGTTAATTGTGGAAGCAAGACTTATCCCTGACGCGGTTGCAATATCACCTTTTCCTACAGTGTACCGGAAGGTCAGCTCTGAAGTTCCACTCCCACTCTCATATTGTGCTGCTACAGTCTTGCCATCAAGAGTAATACCAATACTTGGTGTGCCTCCTGATACTGCAACTGTTTCACTGAAGGTTACTGTAAAGGTCAGAGTTTGACCATAGGTATAAGTTCCATCTGCAGGAGGTGTTATTGAAGTAATAGTAGGTGATGCAGAGTCAATATTAAATGTAAAAGGAGATGATGTATCACTCACATTGCCCGCTGTATCTGTTGCAGTTGCAGCAACAGTATGGCTACCATTAGTAAGTTGCACACTGGTGTGATCATAACTCCAATTACCAGTAGTATCTGTAGTAGTACTGCCTACCAAAACTCCATCAATAAACACTTCTACTTTAACATCAGCATCAGCCGTCCCATTAAAGCACAGGGTAGTGTCAGAGGTAATACCATCGCTTGAAGATGTCCCAGTATCAGTTGTTATTGATGTTACAGAAGGCTTAGCCGGTTTAGCTGTATCTATAGTTACACTTAAAGCACTAGAGATGGTGCTGACATTCCCCGCTTTATCGGTTGCAGTTATTGTAAAACTATATGTACCATCTGATAGTGTAGAAGTTGTTATACTCCATGCACCACTATTATCAGCAGGTGCTGTGGTAACTAATGTGCTTCCATTATATATTGAAACAGTGCTGTTTGGCTCTGATGTTCCCTTAATAGTAAGAGTATTATCATTGGTAATTCCGTCAGAAATAGATACACCTGTGTCAGAGGCTACATCCAATATTGGAGTTGCTGGTTGGCTAGGTGCTGTCTTATCTATAGTAATTGCTTTGATTGCAGATGGAGGGCTTACGTTGTCCGCTATATCTGTTGCAGTAGCTGTAAAATTATATGTACCTTCTGCCAATGCAGTAGTTAAAGTATAATTCCATTCGCCACTTCCGTTAGCATATGTTGTAGCAACTAGTGTGCTTCCATTATATAGTGAGACTGTGCTATTTGCCTCGGCCGTTCCAGAAAATGTAGGGGTATTATCAATAGTAATGCCGTCGCTTGTAGATGTCCCTGTATCGTCTGTAATGCCAGATATTATAGGAGAGTATGGTGGTATATTATCTCGTATAGCATTTCTAGTCGTAAAGCTATAGAATGAAAAATCACCATGTCCAAAACCTGTTCCAGCATCTTTTGTATAAAAAATACTGAATGAATCAATATATTTTCCTAAAGCAGAAGAACAATCAAGACTATAGTGAGGAAGGTATTGTGTCTGACCATCGTAATAAGGTGTTGTAGTGAATATTTTTTCACCATTACTATACCCCTCAATGTACACATTGCTAAAGGGAGCATCATTAAATTCTCCTAGGTCTACACTTACTAATTCAAAACTTCCAAGTACACCTGAATTAGTTACGGTAATATATACACTGTCTTTGTCAGGTGTATCTGACATTAGCCACGCGCATGTAGAATCATCACTTCCAAAAATATACTTTGATGATGTTACTTTATAAAAATTATCAGTACTTGTACCAGTGCCTCCTGAGTAAGTGAAATAATTTCCAAAACAATGTTCACCATTCGCATCACTTATAGTAGCTGCATGTACTTTATATGGCATTAGTCCAAATAACGAACTAAATATCATTGAAAATACAACTAAAATTGCAATATTTCCTTTTAACAGTCTTTGTCTCATTAACCCATCTCCTTTACATTTCAGTGGCACCCCTCCATAATATGAATGGGTGCCACATTAACCCAGCTTGCCGAGTAAAAATTATACTAAAGTAATCCCATAGGATCTGCTATCAGTGCCAGTATTACTTGTAACAGTAATTGGAATTCTTGTTGTGCTCACTGTAACGGCTATAGCTGAAGACGTCTGCCCATTACTTAGATTTTGGTTGTTATTGACCAATAATTTTACGTTTGTATCCTCGGTATATCCCGTAATAGTAACACTACTAATATTATTAGAAATATCTAAAGAGTATTCATATGTAGTCTTATTAATATCAATACTCTTGGTCACATTTTTTCTAACAGAGCTATCGTAATATGTAACATCAACTCTTATCAAATACGGACTACTTGCTCTAGTTATAGTTATAGCATATGCCTTCGAAGTAGAACCATTTGTAACAACTATATTTACTACATTCCCATTTCCCACACTAAGGGCAATAGGTCCTGATGCTGTACCGCTTGCAACTGCTGTTCCATTGACTGTTATTGTGGCTCCAGCGTTGTTTGTAGTAGGTGTCACCGTTATCTGTGTCACATCATATCCAACACTTGCACTGTATGCAGTAATATCCTGACTAAAGCCTGGGGTATATGGTACCTCTACCGCTGGTGTAGCTGTGGTTCTTATCGAAAGAGCAGAAAGTGATGCACCAGCATCTCTTACAACAGTTACAGTATATGTATTTGTAGTCAATCCATCAGCTGCGGTGACCTGTATCGTTATAGTGTTACTGCCTACATTTAATGCAACATTTGTACTGCTGCCACTTGTCACCGCAGTGCCATTCACCTTGACTGTTGCTCTAGAATCCTCGGCAGTTGGTGTGACCGCTACAGACGTAACACTATTTGCAACGCTTTGAGTAGTATAATTGAAAACATTATTGACAAAAGGTGAAGGACTGAGTGTCAAGCTACTTATCCCAAGACCTGTACCGCTCTGCAAATACGCACTAAGTGGTGGTGATTGATATACCTCCAACTCCATAATTGATGCTAATGCAGTATTACAAATGATGCCTTTTGTTATATAAACCCTAACATATCTATACCCAACTGCAGTAAATGTTCGGTCAGTGGTTCCAGTTGTATTTCCAACTACCGCATCAATATCTACCCAGTTAGTGGCATTGTTACTGCCCTGTAGCTTAAAATCGGACATATTGTAATCCGGGGCTCTCCAACCGGCGACCGACATATGTCTTACAACCCACCTATTAATAAAATAAGTATATGAGCCGCTGACTCCTAAATCAACCATTAGGTACCCCGGCAAGCTATTGCATACCCATCGGCTTGTTGGTGTTGAAGTTCCATAAGTCCCGTTGACAGCTCTAGCTGGTTCAAATGGCTTAACAAAGCTACTTGATGAAGTCGGCTTATTTAAAGCAATGTTCTGTTGTGGCATATTATATTTCCATCCTTCCCTTACCATTTAGGTTTTTGCATCTACAAGAATCCAATTATCCGATGCACAGATATGTAATGGAATTTTGTTATAAAATTGACATTAATTGTTAATAATTATATAATTTATTGGTAATAAGCGCAAATCTTTTTTACTGTGGAGGGATTTTTAATGGATACTTTTATAGGCACAATTATGTTATTTCCTTATACTTTTGCACCTATGGGTTGGTTATCATGTGAAGGTCAAGTACTTAACATAAATCAATATCAGGCGCTCTTTAGCCTTATTGGTCAACAATTTCCAGGAGGCAATGGCTCAACCACTTTTGCATTGCCAAATCTAAGAGGGGCAGAGCCAATCCCCAACATGAAATACTATATTGCAATGGAAGGTCTTTATCCAACAAGACCATAGTTTTAGTACATAAAAAAGCCCTCGTATATTAGAAATATTATTAGAATTTCTACGATATACGAGGACTTTTTATAATGATACATTTAGATATATTAATAGAGGAGCAAGATACTATAAAAGTATCGTTAAATTGCCTCACTCATTTGAGGAGTGAAACGCTTTATAAGTATCGTTAAATTGCCTTACTCATTAGAGGAACGAAACACCAAATAAGTATCGGAAAATTATTTATCTCATATCCTCTACCTTGCTCACCTTACGGATTCTCCCCTTTACTGGAGTATTCTGGAGCTGACGAAATACCATTTCTCCCTTACCATTTAGTATTTCAACAAAGGTGGATACATCAAGAATGTTAATTACCCCGATATCTTCAGCACTCATACCCTTTAGATTACATAGAGTTCCTACAATATCTACCGCTCTCATTTTGGTTTTCTTTCCAGCATTTATATGCAGCTTCATAATATCCTTGCTTAGCTTGACATCCTTTGCCACCTTGATTGCTGGTCTCTTGGCAGTCTTCTGCTCGAAAGCCTCCCTGGAAGCCTCTATTTCCTTATCACCTGGACGTTGCCTCTCTTCAATTTCTTTACCGATATATTCATGAATTGCACTAATAAGTCTGTCATCATCGGGTGTGACAAAGGTAACAGCCTTGCCCTTATTCCCTATGCGGCCTGTTCTTCCGATTCTATGAACGTAATCCTCAGCTTCTCTTGGTACATCATAGTTTATAACCAGTGAAATATCCTGTATATCTATCCCTCTTGCAGCAACATCGGTAGCTATCAAATACCTGAATCTACCCTGCCTAAAATCCTCCATGACACGTTGTCTGTCCCGCTGTTCCATTCCTCCATGAAGCCTGCTACAACTATATTTTTGCTTTGCCATTTCAACATACAGAGCTTCTGTCATCTGCTTTGTATTGCAGAAAATAATGCAGCTATCGGGGTTCTCTATTGTGAGAATATCCTTTAGAAGCTGAAGCTTTTCATATTTATTCGTTTGTATACGTTGCTGAAATATATTATTAGAAGTAGAGTTTTGCTCCTCTATCTCAATTCGAACTGCATTGTTCATATATTTGCTACATAATAATTCAATATCAGATGGCATTGTAGCTGAAAGTAGTACCGTGGTTCGCTTTTGTGGTAAGCTTGAAATAATAGTCTCCACCTGTTCTATAAACCCCATATTGAGCATTTCATCAGCCTCATCAATAACCAGGTATCTTATGTTAGTCAGGTCGATGGTTCCTCTTTCAATGTGGTCAATAATCCTCCCAGGAGTACCTACAACTACATGTGTTTTCTGCTTGAGCTCTTTTTCCTGTATATGAAAAGGTGACTTCCCAAACACTGCTGCTACCTTTAGTCTTTTAAACCTGCCTATATTGAAAATATCCTCCCTTACCTGCATTGCAAGCTCTCTTGTAGGAGTAAGCACCAATGCCTGCGGCTTATTCTCCATCCAATCAGTAAGCTCTGTTATGGGTATACCAAATGCGGCAGTCTTCCCACTGCCTGTTTTAGATTTTACTATTATATCCCTATTATCCAGTAGTGCAGGAATAACCTTTTGTTGCACTTGTGATGGATTATTATATCCCAATAATGCTATTGCACGCTGGACCTCCTCACTGAGATTATATTGATAAAAGTTAGAGTTTGTCATTTAGTTACCTTTTCCTCATAATATGATAATTTTAGTTTTATATTGTATATCCTGTAGCTACCCTGTATTCTGCCTTTGTATATCATGTAGTAATCAAGTATTTTACATTGTATATCATGTAGTCCCCATATACTTTGCATATAGTTTATATGATGTTTTGCTTATACCTGTATATCTTGTCGCTAATCTGATATTGCTATTATTTATACCATTACATCTTTATCTGCCTTTTGTATTGTCTTTTATATTCTATATTTTAACGGCTAGCATTACAAGTGCACACATCTATTAATTCTATCAAATGTATACTTGTAAATACGGAAGTTATTTTGAAACTAATTAATTGATGTAAATGAATAAAAATGGCTTCCTATATACATACATTTATGGATAAAGAATTAGCCACTTTTACTTATTTTTAAAAACCTTTAATATCGTTGCAAATGCAACCGACATTTCCTCTGGAAAAAATTATAATAAATACAAATATATTAATAAATTTTGTAGAGTAGTGTTTGCAATAAATTGCAGTATTGCTCAAAAAAGGGAGGATTATTATGAGTATGTTTTGTTATCAGTGTCAGGAGACAGCAAAGGGTGTTGGCTGCCAGCTTAAGGGGGTTTGCGGAAAAAGTGAGGAGGTTGCAAAACTTCAAGACTTGTTGATTTATACCATAAAAGGTATATCCGAAGTAGTAGTAAAAGGAAATTTGAATGTTAATGAGCTACCTATGATAAACCATGAGGTTATCAAGAGTTTATTTATCACCATAACCAACGCAAACTTTGATGAAACAGCAATAGAAAATCAGATAAAATTAATGCTTACACTTAGAAATGAATTACGCCAAAAGGTGTCCGGTGTAACATTTGGTGATGCTGCTTTATTTGAAGTAACAGATAGAGCATCAATGCTTGATAAGGGCTCAAAAATTGGTGTTCTCTCAACACAAAACGAGGATATCAGATCATTAAGAGAGCTCATTACTTATGGAATAAAGGGTATGTCAGCATACGCTCACCACGCATTCAATCTGGGTAAAGAAGATACGCAAATCTTTGAATTTGTCTATAAAGCAATGGCAGCAACAATAAATGATCAATTAACAGCTGACGAGCTTGTTGCACTCACATTAAAAACAGGTGAATTTGGTGTCAGAACAATGGCATTATTGGATGGGGCAAACACCTCTAAGTATGGAAACCCTGAAATTACAAGTGTTAATATCGGAGTTCGCAACAATCCCGGTATTTTGATTTCAGGACATGACCTAAAAGACCTGGAGGAGTTGCTTGAGCAAACGCAGGGCACAGGTGTTGATGTATATACCCATAGTGAAATGCTGCCTGCGCATTACTATCCATTCTTTAAAAAATACCAGAACTTTGTAGGAAATTACGGTAATGCATGGTGGAAGCAGTTGGAGGAATTCCAATCCTTTAATGGACCAATACTCTTCACCACTAACTGTATAGTGCCTCCAAGAAGCGAGACAGTCAGGGGTAGAATATTTACCACCGGTGCATCAGGTTATCCCGGATGTACACATATTGAAGCTGATGCTAATGGTAAAAAGGATTTTAGCGCAATTATTGAACTGGCTAAAACATGCCAACCTCCAATTGAAATTGAAAAGGGCGCAATAGTTGGTGGTTTTGCACATGCTCAGGTCCTAGCCTTGGCTGACAAGGTTATTGATGCTGTAAAATCAGGTGCCATAAAGAAGTTCTTTGTAATGGCAGGTTGTGACGGCAGAATGAAATCACGAGATTATTACACTGAATTTGCACAGAAGCTGCCAAGTGATACGGTAATTCTCACTGCCGGATGTGCAAAATATAAATATAACAAGCTCAGTCTTGGTGACATCGGTGGTATCCCAAGGGTTCTAGATGCCGGACAATGTAATGATTCATATTCACTAGCAGTGATAGCACTCAAATTAAAGGAAGTATTTGGACTAGATGATATCAATGAGCTTCCCATTGCATATAATATCGCCTGGTATGAGCAAAAAGCAGTAATCGTACTACTAGCTTTACTATATCTAGGTGTAAAGAATATCCATCTAGGACCAACTCTACCGGCGTTCCTTTCTCCAAACGTTGCAAAGGTTCTTGTTGAAACCTTCGGAATATCCGGGATTGGTGAAGTAGAAAGTGATATAGAATTATTTATGAAATAAATACCCAAGTATTTTTGAGTTTTTAAGAATAATCAAAACAATTTAGTCTATTTTACTAACCAAAATAATTTAGTCTATCATATAAACTAACCAAAACAACTTAGCAGCTCCTAGTATTTTTATTAGGAGCTGCTGTTAGTTTTTATGCATAATAGGTATTTTAAAGGTATAATAAATTATACATATATAATCGTTTTGCAAATGCAACATAAGAGGTGGATTATGAAGAAATATTATGGTCAGCTAACAAACAACGTTCTATTTAAAAATATGGATGTAAATAAATTAGAAGATGTACTCAACTGTCTATCAGCTAAAGTTGATTATTATAAAAAAAATGATTTTATCCTGCTGCAAGGGCAACAAATAAAATCAGTAGGCATAGTGTTGTCAGGTAGCATTAATATAATAAAGGAAGATTTAGATGGTAATATCAATATTCTGGCTCATCTAGGAGTAAATGAAATTTTTGCAGAAGCATTCGCCTTCGCTGACCTTGAAGAGAGCCCCGTATCAGTTCAGGCAGTGGAGAATTGTGATATCCTGTTTATAGATTGTAAGCGTATTATTAAGACCTGTGATAAAGCCTGTCTTTTTCATTCGGCCTTAATAGAAAACATGCTCTCTTTGATAGCAAAAAAGAACATACTTCAGAATCAGAAAATTGAAATAATATCTAAGCGTACTACAAGAGAAAAATTGAAAACATACTTTAACACATTGGTTTTGAGCTCACATTCAAAGAAGTTTACTATTCCATACAATAGAGAAGCACTTGCTAATTTCCTTTGTGTAGATAGAAGCGCCCTTTCACGTGAGCTATCTGCTATGAGGGATGAGGGCATTATACGGTTCAACAAGAATGAGTTTGAAATTATATAACAATGATAATGTTAATAATTAATTGAATTTTATATAATGCAAAAAGCAAAGAGGAAAGAGCTTATAAACATCATAATTTCTTTCCTCTTTGCTTTTATATTTATAGGGAGAGTTGTCTTTGCTTATTTATAGACTAAAGTACTTATTCTGTCTTTCTTCTTATTTATAGAATAAAGTACTTATTGTGTCTTACTTCTTCTTTCTTGAACAAATTATACTCTGTAATACAATAAAGAAGCAAAGCATACCTGCACGCGTAATCTGTGGCCACCAGGGGTCCTGGCTGCCTATCGCAGTAACAACTAGTAATACAATTCCGCTTGTTAGCACACCAAATACTGTACCAAATATATTTCCGACACCGCCTGTAAGTAACGTACCTCCTATTATAGAGGCAGCAATCGCGTCCATTTCAAGTCCAGTGGCTTGTTGAACAGAGCCGGAGCGAGTGTGGAAAAGGTACAAAAATCCTCCTATTCCAGCAAGCAATCCACAAAGCAAGTGGGCATAAAACTTAGTACGTTTTACATTTATACCTAGCATCAAGGCGCTTTGAGCGTTTCCTCCAACAGCATAGAAGCTTCTTCCCAATTTTGTTTTCTTGAGTAACCAATATATCATTACCACAATAATAAGTGCTACGATAACTCCATACTCAAGCTTAGATTGTATAAACGCACCCTTTCTATTGTAATCACCAATAAAGGGAATTTGTATTCTTGCTCCGGACAACTTCTCAAATTGAGCGTTATCAACTTGTATTTGGTTTACTTCTATCAGGGCAACCAAGCCCCTCCCCAGGAACATTCCAGCTAATGTAACGATAAATGGCTGCATATCAAGATATGCTACCATGTACCCTTGAACTGCACCAAAAATCAAGCCTATTGCCAAGGCCAAAATCAGAGATGTTACAAAGTTAAAACCATAATTATTGAGACACACAATACACGCTGTACATATCAATGCTGTAGAACCACCAACGGAGATATCAATACTGCCCGTTATCATAACTATTGAAAGTCCACAAGCAATTACTATCAAAGCAGCATTTTCGTTGAAGAGATTAAAGAACATCTGAATCTTGTTAAAGCCCTTGTCCCCAAGAAATGCAATCGCTAGTACATATATTGCTATAAACAATGAAATAGTTATTGTAAGTAAAAAACTTGTATCGGTGAGAGACTCTTTTGGTTTGAGTTTCTTCTGAATTACCGTCAAATTGTTCTTATCCTGAGTTTTGTTCAACATATCAACCACGCTCCTTTACATCACCAGTAGCCACCCTTGACAATGTAGCTTTTTTGCTAAAGAAGCTTTTAACGACAGGAGTTTGAATGGCTACAAGTAAAATAATGATGACTGCCTTGAAAACTGGAACAGCATTTGTATTAACGTTCAACGTGGTTAACATAGAGGTCAGTGTCTGGATAGTATACGCTCCAATAATAGAGCCTGTCATGTTGAACTTACCGCCCCCCAGAGAGTTTCCTCCAAGTGCGACTGCCAAAATAACGTCCATTTCTATGCTGGGTACTATTGTATAAGGGTTTACTGTCTGAACCCTACTAGCCTGAATAAAACCAGCAATACCAACGCACAGGCCTAATATAATAAATGATAATAGCTTAATCATAGATGGATTAAGACCATTTAGCCTTGATGATTTATCATTTATACCTACAGCCTGAGTATATAAACCAAGATTTGTTTTCTTTAACATAAAAAATGTAATTATCACAACGACAATTGTAATAAGGATTGGTGTGGGTATTGGAAATCCCGGAATAAAATTACCGTAATATCCAAATGAGGCAGCTGCCTTCGGCTTAAGCCCACCCATTGCCATAGAGCCTATTGAACGCCCAGCCGTAAATAGAATAAGCGTTGCCACCATAGGTTGTATATTAAATTTTGATACAAGAATACCGTTAAATACTCCACAAGCTATTCCCGCAAGACAACCAAGTAATAGAGCAAGA
This sequence comes from Bacillota bacterium, assembly GCA_023439045.1. GTDB lineage: Bacteria > Bacillota > Clostridia > Acetivibrionales > DSM-1351 > Ruminiclostridium. Next base: position 121,249 of record JAEXOY010000002.1, read on the forward strand.
ATAATGGGAGCCTGCAATTCAGTAGGCTGAGTCTCATTCCCACATAGCACCCTCATAATTACTCCACCTACTATAGCTACTGTAGCACCTACGCTGATATCCTGCCCCCTCGATGAGGCTGTAACTAGTGTCATTCCTATAGCTAGCATAACAAGCTCTGTAGAGTTATTAAGGATATTAATCAAATTTCCTATCAAAACGGGATTTCCCATGCTGTCTCTGCCCATGCTAATCCTCAAAAAACCCGGATTGATGAAAATATTGATCAGTAATAGGAATGCAAGAAACGCAATGGGTATAAACAATCTGTGCTTGGCTATTGCTTTAAGTACAGATGTTGAACGGTCGGTACTAAGTTTGGTATTGATTTTGGTCATTTTGACTTACTCCCCCCGCTATGGTATACATTATTTTATCCTGTGTCATCTCTTCACCCTGTAATTCGCCCACTACATGAAGATCGCGCATGACAATTAGTCTAGAACAGGTACGCAGCATTTCTTCAATTTCTGATGAAATGAACGTAATACTCATACCCTCAGAAGCAAGTTTTAGCACCAGCTTCTGAATTTCTACCTTGGTGCCTATATCAATTCCTCGTGTGGGCTCATCAAGAATGAGATAATCGGGATGGGTAAGCAACCACCTTGCAAGAATAACTTTTTGCTGGTTGCCTCCTGACAATGAGTTAATAGGGGTATCTGCCGAAGCAGTTTTTATGCCCAGAAGACTGATATACTCATCTGCAAAGGCTTGAGCCTGAGCTTTCGTAAAAGGTCTAAAAAAACCTTTCATAACCTGCAGTGCAAGAATTATATTTTCACGCACTGACAAGTCTCCAATAATTCCATCTCTCTTGCGGTCCTCCGAAAGATAGCCAATTCCCTTTTTCATAGCTTTTATGGGCGATGAAACATTCACATTTTGGCCCTTAATTTTCAGCTTACCCTTTGTTACTTTATCTGCCCCAAATATGGCCCTCACACACTCACTGCGGCCAGAACCTAGTAATCCTGCAAACCCAGTAACCTCACCTTTATGTGCAGTAAAGTCGAAGGGTTTAACTCCCGAAGTGCTAGAGAGTCCTTCCGTTTCAATTATTGCTTGGCTAGCTTTAGAGCTGCTCGTTTGTGCTTGGTTATGTATTTCAGCTAAATCCCCAAGTTCCTTACCCATCATCTTAGCAACAAGCTCGACTTTTGGTAGATCTTTTATGGTATATTCTCCAACCAGTTCGCCATTACGCAGAACGGTAATTTTATCACACAACTCATACACTTGATCAAGAAAATGGGTAACAAATATTATTCCTACCCCCCTACTTTTGAGTTCACGCATAAGCGTAAAAAGCTTTGTTACCTCATGCTCATCTAACGATGATGTTGGCTCATCTAGGATTAGCACCTTACAGTCCATATCAACAGCGCGTGCGATTGCTACCATTTGTTGAACTGCAATGGAACAATTGGACAGTTGCTGAGTTGGTTTTGCTGGAATTCCAAGATTTCTTAGAATACTATCTGCCCTACTGTTGCTTTCCTTCCAATTTACTATAAAGTCATTGGTTCTACCTATAAATAGATTTTCAGCAACTGTTAGGTTAGGGCACAGTGTGATTTCCTGATACACAGTGCTTATTCCAAACTTTTGAGCTTCTTGAGGAGACTTGATATTTACTGGCTTATCGTTATTCACTCCTTTGATATAAATCTCTCCGGCATCCTTTGTATAGACACCCGTCAAAACCTTTATCAGGGTCGACTTTCCAGCACCATTCTCGCCCATCAGAGCATGAATCTCGCCCTCACACAAGTTAAAGTTAACATTCTGCAAAGCTTTTACGCCTGGAAAGCTTTTATATATATTTTGCATTATAAGTACGGTGTTCTGCATGTTAATATTACTCAAACCTCCGTTCAGACACGTTATTGGATGTTATTATCCTGTCACTTTTATTACATTTGAGAAATGCGTGGCCCCAAGCTCTGCAACAATATCCACATACTTGGTACCACGCATTTCAATAATTCTTATCCTTGTTTACTATTGATTACCTTTTTGTGTATCAACTATAAACAAAATTTCTATAGATTAATAAGCACGCTTATCAACGATGTTCTGTGTTATTGTTGCGCAGTCAAATACTTCTTCCTTAACATAAGCATTCTTTTCAACTGTTTCTCCTGCTTCAAGCTTATTGATAAGCTCAACTATACGAGGACCATGGAGAGGATTGCACTCTACATCTAGGTTAAATTTACCTGCGAGAACCATTTCAAGTGCCCACTTGTTTGCATCAAATGCGATAACCTTTACATCGCCAGTCTTTCCATATGTAATACCTGCAGCGTCCATTGCAGCACAAGCTCCACGAGCCATGTTATCATTTTCTGCATAAACAACGTTGAATTTAGTTCCCTTTGCAATCAAGTCTGCAACAGCCTGCTTTGCTAAAGTCTCGTCCCAACCCTTCATGTTCTGGTTGAATACTATGTTCCAGCCATTTGCCTTTGCGCCATCTTCAATAGCTTTTGAACGTCCTAGCTGAGCGGTAGCACCTGTATCACCACCAAGTACAACAATCTTAGCATCTTTAACTGCTTGAGCCTTTAACCAACCAACAGCCTTGTTACCTTCTGCTTCGAAATCGGAGCATACCATAGCAGTGTATAGATCTTCTGGTAATTCAAGCTTACGGTCAGCCATGATAAATGGAATTTTAGCTTCCTTAGCAGCCTTTGCTACATCTTCCCAACCTGCTGCCTGAAGTCCTAAAACTACAAGATAGTCAACTTCTTCCTGAATAAGCTGCTGTGCCTGTGAAATTTGTTTTGCGTGGTCGCCTTCACCAAATACCATCTTTAACTCAAAGCCAGCTGCTTTGAAAGCTTCATTAAATGACTTTGTATTTGCAGTACGCCAGTCTGACTCATTTGCATTTGTCTGTACAACCCCTACAGTAATTTTTTTACCGGACTTATCCGAAGTTGTGCTGTCCCCGCTACTTGTCTTACTTCCACATGCAGCTAGAGTGAATACGAGCGCCAATGCCAGAACTAAAGAAATTATTCTCTTCATTGATATCTCCTCCTAATAATTTCAACCCAATTTATTGAGTTTTCTTATATGCATAAGTATATTCATCTTATACACATATAAATACGGAATTTTTTCCTGTATTTGTAGTTATTTTTACTAACTTAATTCACTGTGAAAATTTAGGTTGAGATTTCTATGAATTTTGTTCATTATTTTACGATTTGGAATTAAAACAAGAAAATTTACTTGGCAAATCCGTTCAGTGCTTATTTTACTATTTTATCTTACTCAGAATATCTTTTATTAGCTCCACTCTTACAATATTAATAAGTTCTTCCTATACGATCCTTAGCTGCATTTTGTGCCTCAAAGACTCTCCCATCGACAAAAGATAATTTTTCTACCTTTTCACCCTTTTCGAGACGGCCTATTATATCGGCAATAAGCGGACCTTGTAACGGATTGCATTCAATATCAACATTGATTAAGCCTTCTTCCATCTTATCAAATGCTTCTGCAACAGCATCAAAAGAAATTATAGTAATATCTCCATTTACTCCGCACGTCAATCCCGCTTCCTTTATTGCCTCTATTGCACCAAATGTCATATCATCATTTTGTGACACTAGTACGTCAATATCATTATAATTTTTTAAATACTTTTGCATTACCTCCTTACCCTTTGCTTTTGTAAAATCTCCACTCTCGCTGGCAAGTATATTCCAATTTTTATGCTTTTTAGCTATGTCCTCAAAACCCTTCGAACGACCAATTTGGGCTGTCGAATTCAAGGTGCCTTCAAGGACAACAATATTTATGGTATCATCATTATTCTTTTCATCCTTGGTTGTATTTTTTTCCGTACGCCCTTGTGGTTCTTTAATAACATTGTTTTGAGCCCTCTGCTCTAAAAAATTTTCTAGCCATATTCCTGCTTTTGTGCCTTCTGCATATTTATCAGTGCCAACACATGCAACATAGAGATTTTCATCTTCGGTATCAATCATTCTATCCACAATGATAACAGGAATACCCGCTTGCTTTGCCTCCTGTAGAACGGTGTCCCACCCAGTTTCAGTAACGGGTGCAATTACTATATAGTCTACCTCTTGAAAAATAAAACTTCTTACGGCCTTTATCTGATTTTCTTGGCTTTGTCTGCCATTAGAAAAAATTAATGAGAACCCATTTTTTTTACTTAAAGAATTTTGAATGGACTTGGTGTTAGCCGTGCGCCAATCAGATTCAGAACCCAATTGTGAAAAACCAACAATTGTCAGATCAGAATTTATATTATCAGCGTTATTGTCCTCACTGTTCTGTATATTTTTCCATGGCCTGAAACTACAACTCGCAAAAACTATCAGGCAAATAAATAATATCCCCAAAACCATTTTTATATTTTTATTCATGTGCTACCTCAATTCGTTCATTCTCCGCTAGTCTTGCAGGTATTTTAATTATGAAATCTGTACCTTCCCCTTTTTTGCTTCGTATTTCTAATCCATATGTATTGCCATAGTTTAATTTAATACGTTTATTTACATTTGCAAGGCCAAAACCAGTACTCTGCTTATTGCCCGTTATTTCTATCTCTTCTCTTAGAGCATTGAGCTTTTCTTCGTCCATGCCCACCCCGTTGTCAATTACATGGAAGCAGATAACATCATCTATAATTTCTGCTGTAACCGTAATCTTACCTTTTGCTCGAAGCATCTTGATGCCATGGTATAAAGAATTCTCAATAAGTGGCTGTAGCGTTAGCTTTAAAATTTGATACTCGTATAGCTCCTCTGGAATATTGATTTCATAGTCTAGGATATCCTTATATCGAGATTGTTGTATCTGTAGATAGCTATTTATATGAATTTCCTCTTCACGAATGGTAATAAAGTCTTTTCCTCTACTTACTACTATTCTGAAAAACTCAGAAAGGGATACTACCATATCTATTGCCTCTTTATTTTTATCTCCCTCTATTAACCATATAATTGTATCTAAAGTATTGTATAAAAAGTGAGGATTTATTTGGGTTTGCAAAAGCTTTGACTCCATGTGCCTTAAGTTTTGCTGTTCAAGTTTAATGCTCTGAACCTGTTGTTCGAGTTTAGAAGCCATGTCATTGAAGCTGTCCGATAATATCGATAATTCATCGTGGTTTTCACAGGTTGTCCTGGTTGTAAAATCACCCTTTGCTACCATTGCAGTCTTATCACACAATACCCTAATAGGTTTGGTAATGCTATCTGTTACAATTATATTGACTAGCACCGAGGCAATAATTATGCAGGCCAAAGCAACTATCATGGTGACAATTACATTGGTAACTTGCTCACTTAGTTGCTGCCTAATATCTTCAAAGTTTTGCGTTTCAAAATAGATATAATATTGTATTTCCTCCTGGAACATTTCTGTGAGAATATATATATCTGACTCAAGCATTTTAATATTTTCTTCATAATGCCCTGTCTCCTCCAAATTATCACGTATCTCATTAATTCTATCCTTAAGAGTGTCAAGATTGAGAAGAATGCGCTTGATCCAATCAAGACTCTCTCTACTTGATGTAATCTTTTGTAAATTTGTAAAACTACTCCTAGCATCTTCTATAAGCTTATAAGGATTTTTTAAGTCACTGTTTTTATCAATGGATTTAAAAGTTTCTGCCTCAACAACTATTTTGTACATACTTTCATCCATTTCTTCTTTAAAATTCAGATTATAGTTGTTTGCAGAAGTAATTCTTCTTACTATAGTGTCGTAGGAAGTGCTATAATTATACAACGCTGCAATTTGATAAATAGATAGAACAATCATAGGTACAATGATAACGACAGCTACCATAAAAAGCTTCAGTCTTAATGGATATTTAATTGGTTTTTGGCTATTGTAGCTTATCATTCTTCACCCTTACCCTGTAGTCTGTATTCTGACGGTGTACAATTCTGTGTTTTTTTAAATATGTAACTAAAATAATGTGAATCGAGATAACCTACCAAAAATCCTATCTCGGTAATCTTTTTACCAGAACAGCGTAAGTATTCTTTGGCCTTTTCCATTCTAATATCTGTAAGATACTCTATAAATGTCATTCCCGTTTCTTGGTTAAAAAGAGAACTAAAATAATTCGGGCTAAGGTTAACAGTAGATGCAACCTTATCCAATGAAAGGTCGCTCATATCGAATTTAAGGTGCATATACTCCTTCGCTTGTTCAATAAGTCCAGCATAACGCTTTTGACTGTTTTTATTCCGCAGGTCAATTGCTTCTTTGAGAATGGACTTGTAAAATTGACAGCAGTCCTCAAAGCTTGAAAGCTGCTCAATTACACTATTCATGCTCTTAATACTATTTTCTATCTTTTCTCTAGGGTATTTGAGAGTTTTAATAAACTTCATTATTGCAGAGCATCCGTCCATTATGATGTAATGCCTAAACAAAGTCGAACTCATGGCATTAGTACCAAAGCCACTAAAATAACTGTCGACAAATTCATCTACGTCATGTATAGTGCCCCTCTTTAAAAAGTCTTCTACCACTCCTCTATCAAGCTTTTCAAGATTAAGCTCACTTACATTAACCTGATTTCCTATCTGTGCCTTAATATTAAGAACATCACTATAAGACAAAAACTGATCATTAATATCAAAATAGCGCAATGAAAAAGCACTATTTGCATCAAGATAAGACTGCTGTAGGTCTCGGACGCGGTGAACAACACGTCCAATACCACCGAAATAATGAGCTCTACCTTGACAAATATCCACCAATAAAGAGCATAACTCTTTATTTATTTCAATTATCTGATTTTCACTTTCTCCAAGTAATATAAATGCCCAGCCATCCATGCCACGTTCAAATACTTTAATATTTGAATATTTATTTAAGGTGCTTATCATTTTAGCCTCACATTGCACTATATCATTAGAATACTGGTACATATCCTCCTGTCCTTTAAACTGGAACAGCAAGATACAAAAGGCCGTGGCTACCATATCGATCCCTAGGGCCTCTTCCTGTTCAATTATCTGTGAAAGAGACATTTTTCCGCTAACTAGAGAGTTGAAAAAGTCTTTTCTTTTTTCACCCTGTTTTTGATAAACCAGCTGTTGATATTGTTCCAGTATATACTTATCCTTACGTTCCTTTTCGATAGATGCGGCTGCATTTTTTACTGCCGCAAACAACTTATTAGATGTTATAGGCTTAAGCAAGTATTCACTGACACCAATATCTATTGCTTGTTGTGCATATCCAAAATCACTGTATCCACTTATAATAATAATTTTCAGGTTAGGCATATCCCTTTTTAATAATTTACTTAACTCCAAGCCGTCCATAAAGGGCATTTTAATGTCCGTAATAAGAATATCTGGCTGTTCTCTAATAATCTTTGGGTATGCCAGCTCACCATCACTCTCGTCCCCTACAATAGCGAAGCCTTCTTCTTCCCAATGAATTTTATTTTTGATACCCTCTCTTATTACAATTTCGTCTTCTACTATAAAAACCTTGTACATCATTACCCCCAAAAACTTACAATAACTAATATTTATGTATTCATTATCAATCCAAAGCAATGAGATAAAACCGGACAAAACCGCTTTTACTATTAGTATTAAATATGGTAATTATATCATAATAAATAAAATTAATGCTATTTATATGTAAATAACACTTGCATTCCAGTCCACAAAATATTGTTATGACCACAAAAATGACAAGAGGCTATGGACAGGTAAATGTCCACAGCCTCTTGTCATAAGCAGAAATGGCTACAATTTGAAATTTTTACAATAAAGAACCTCCAAATGAGCATTATTGCATCAATTCAGAGGTTCACACAAGCTTTATAAATTTTATATGGGAATACTATCTTATTTATAAAAACTAATATAATTATATTTCATCGGAGCAAGAGAAAGCTACTCCTGAGTGGAGAATTATATTTGCATAGGGCATACATTCTCCAGTCCTTACAACAGCCCTACAACTCCCCGTCAATTCTTTAAATGTAGAATGTTCAACACAGTTTATCTTTGTCGAAATGAAACGTTCAGTAATTTTATTATATAAATCAGGATTTTCATTAATCATTTCAGAAGCAATAGTTACTTCTTCAACCTCTAATTCATAAAGAACGGCTTCAAGTACATCCAGAAATGAGGGCAAATCCCTTCTCACCGCCAAATCGATTCTTTTTGAAGAGTCGGGCACAGGTAATCCGGCATCACCGATTGCTATAGTATCTGTATGTCCCATAAGAGCAATTACAGCAGATAAATCCGAGTTCAATAACTTTGTTTTCTTCATGTGTATCCCTACTATTCTTTAATAAATTGTTAAATCCATACCATTAGTCTACCGCTGCAGCATACCTCATAAATTTCTCTTCTGTAGCTTCTTTTCTCATCATCTGTCCAGTAATGCGACCCTCGTGCATAACTAGAACTCTATCACTAAGATATAGTAATTCAGGTAATTCAGATGAGACAATGATGATACCTATGCCTTCTTTTGCAATACTACGCAGTATTGAATAAACCTCTGCTTTAGCTCCAACGTCTATACCTCTTGTTGGCTCGTCGCATAAAAGTATTTTGGGAGAGTTACTAATCCAGCGTGAAATAATTACTTTTTGCTGATTCCCCCCTGAAAGAGTTAAAATAGGTAAACTGACATTATTGGCCTTAATTGTATATTTTGTAACCATTTCTTCCATCTTTTTGTTAGCTTGCTTTTTATCTATTAGAAAGCCTTTCACCAAATCTTTTATGATTACCATCTGAGCATTTTGCATTATAGTCATTTCTTCTACTAACGCATCATCTCTTCTATTTTCCGGGATGAGAGCTATCCCGCTTTCAATTGCATCAGAAGGAGAATTGAAGGTTACAGCTTTATCCTCAATGATAATTTCTCCCGAATCAGGTTTAGTAAAACCAAACAATGACATTAGCACTTCCGTTCTCCCAGCGCCAACGAATCCACCCAATCCCAGGATTTCTCCCTTATTTAGTTCAAAACTAATGTTCTCGAATTCTCCCCTTCTTGTAAGGTTATTCACCTTTAAAAGTCTTTCACCGGTATTATAGCTAACTACTTCTTCATCTGTATTGAGTTTTCTACCAACCATTAAGTTCACAAGTTCATCAATTGTTATATCTGAAACCTTTTCTGTTGTAACAAATTGACCATCACGAAGAACAGTAATAGTATCTCCGATCTCCATGATCTCTTCTAATCTGTGGCTTATATAGATGATGGTTGTACCATTTTCTTTCTTCAGCTTTTTTATAATGTCAAACATTACTGTTCTTTGATCATTTGTTAATGCAGCAGTAGGCTCATCCATTATGAGAATCTTTGGCTTAAAATAAATAGCCTTTGCAATTTGAACTATAGATTGTTCTGCTATACTCAAACTACCAACTAAATCTGATGGATTTCGGTTCAATTTAAATTCTTCCAGTAATTTTTTTGTTTCCTGTTCCATGAATTTTTCATTGAGAAAAAGTCCCTTTGTGCTTTTTGAAGAACCCATAAATATGTTATGTGCAATACTCATGTTTAAGCAGAGTGGAACTTCCTGATGAATAATGGAGAAGCCTAATTTTTCTGAATGAGAAATACTATTAATTTTAACTTCCTCACCATTAATCTTTATTTTTCCACTAGTAGGTTGAAAAATACCCCCACACAAATTCATCAGAGTTGATTTTCCCGCACCGTTTTCACCGCACAAGCAATGAACCTCACCCTTTTTGATCTTGAAGCAGACGTCTGATAATGCAGCTGTGCCACCGAATTTTTTTGTTATGTTTTCAAAACAAATAATATGTTCCAATGCTCTACCCCCTCTGCAATTATCTTACGCTTTTTCTCTGTGTAATCCAGGTATCCATAAATACTGCTGCTATTATAATGATACCAATGAAGCCGGACTGCCAGAATGCCGGAACGCTAAGTAGTACCATACCATTTCGTACAACTGCCATTATTGCAGCTCCTAAAAATGTTCCCAGTATTGACCCTCTACCGCCACTCATACTTGCACCACCTAGAATAACTGCGGCAATAACGTCCATTTCACGACCTGCTCCTGCAGTAGTTGGTACCGACTTGAGGTAGGCAATACTGATAATTCCAGCAAATGCTGCTAAAACACCCATGACTACGAAGCTAATAATCTTCATACGATCGGTATTAATACCAGCTAATCTCGCAGCACGCTTATTACCACCGGTAGCATATATATCAAAACCTACTTTTGTCTTCTTCATAATAATAAAGGTTATCACATAAAGCGCTATCATAATAATGATCTGAACAGGTATGCGCCCTATATTTCCTCCAATACCAAAGAACCAGCTCGACTGTGCCTCTGCAGAAAATGCACCTACGCTTTTACCACCCGATATGGCGTATGCAATACTTCTAAATATCTGCATTGTTCCTAGTGTTACTATAAAAGCAGGCATTTTAGCCTTTGTTGTTAAGAATCCATTAATAAATCCGATGGCAGCTCCTGCCCCAATTGCAACAAAAAACGCAAGTGTTGGGGATATCCCATCTTTAATCAAAATGGCAGCTAGCATGGCTGTGGCTCCATAAATCGAACCTATAGACAAGTCGATTTCAGCACATACTATAACCATGGTCATACCAATGGCCATAATACCTATTTCTGTCATCTGCCTTATTACATTAATAATATTTTGAGATCTTATAAATGCTGGCGATGCAATACTCAATACTATAACGATTCCCAAAAGAACCATCAGTACACCAAGCTCTCTAAAAGACTTGCTTCTAAACTTTATAGCAAATTGTTTTCCCATAGCAATCTCCGTCCGTTAAAACATGATTTTGTCATATCCGTTTATGATTAGGGACTGCCCTTTTGACATTATTTTTTAGGCAGCCCCTATGTACTGTTACTATATATACTTATTATTCAGGCTTAACATTGTCAACATTATCCTTTGTTACTAAGAATGCACCTGTATTCATGTTTAATGTGTCATATCCGAATTTTGTTTCGGTGAACAATTGAATAACTGGATAGTATCCCTGAAGGAATGGATTTTGTCCAATAGTTAATTGCATTGCATCGTTTTTGACATGCTGCAGTGTTCCCTCTGTTAAATCAAATCCTGCTCCAAAAACCTTACCGTTTAACTTATTAGCCTCAATAAATGTTCCGATAGCTTCACTGAAAACATCAACGCCTAAAAATGCATTTACGTCAGGATGAGCCAAGTATGCATTTTCAATAACTCCTACTGCTGTTGTTAAGTCAGTAGTAATGTCAACTAAATCAACAAATTCAATTCCAGGGAATTCCTTAGCTGCTCTCTTTATACCTTGTTCACGAGCAATCAAAGCACTATCTGCTGGAGCACAGGACGCGATTATATACTTTCCTTTACCCTTCAGTACTTCACCAAACATGTATTTTCCAAGCATATAACCTGAATCTTCAAGATCCTGACCTACAAATACAGTTCCATCATCCTTACCAGAATTCTGGTTTAAGCTAACTACAGTAATTCCTGCATCTTTAGCCTTTTTGAGTACATCAGCAAATCCATCTGGATCCCATACAACTGTTGCAATTCCTGTATAGCCAGAAGAAATACAAGTCTCAATCATGCTAACCTGCTCAGCAAGATTGTTTGCTGTATTTGGCGCCATTACGTCTACTTTGATACCTAATGCCTTACCTGCTTCTTGCGCGCCCTCTTGAATCTTTGCATAGAAAGAACTGTTTAGTGCGTGTAGTACCACTGCGTACTTAACATCACTATTTTCTGCAGCTGTTGATGTAGCTACAGAATCCGCGCTTGCATCCCCTGTGCTTGCAGTATTGCCATCAGATGATGTACAACCTGCAAATAACCCAACTACCATAACCATACACAACATTACCGCGATCAGTCTCTTTTTCATGATTTTTTCCCCCTGTTAATAATTATTAAACATATTCTTTCACTGCTTCAAACATTGCGACGATATTTTGCGGCGGAACGTTTGCAACAATATTGTGAACTTGTTGGAATATAAAGCCACCATCACGATACATAACATCAAGATTTCTACGTATATGGTCTTTAATCTGCTGAGGAGTTCCGTTTGGTAGAATATCTCTTGTATCACAGCCTCCACCCCAGAAGGTAAGGTCTTTACCAAAGGTGGACTTAAGCTTTACAACATCCATATCTTTGCAGCTAGTCTGAACCGGATTGATAGCATCCATTCCGGCATCAATTATATCTGGTATTAGTGGGAATATCCCTCCGCAGCAATGCAGACAGAGCTTAATATCTGGGTTTAATTTTTTAGCATATCCCCACATTTCCTTATGTATTGGTTTGAAGAACTCTCTGTACATTGCAGGAGATATTTGAGGTCCTCCCTGCATGCCCATATCATCTCCGCCAAAGCCCATAACATCTATATTTTTTCCATTGGCTTCAATAAAGCTCTTGATACCTTCACGGTAAATTTCTAAAACCTTTTCCAGATACTTATGTACCCTTTCAGGATTTAGCATCATTTCCATCATAAAGTTATCCTGACGGTATAAGAACCCTCCCATTTCAAATATGCTGCCTCCAAACGGAGCGTATATAGCTCTGTCAGTTGATTGTCTCAGCCTTGAAATAGAGGCTTTTCTTTTTGCCATATCATCTCCGGAAAAGCCTAGTGGTGCTGGTGGTCCTCCAAAGGCACACCACATAACATCATCTAAAGCGTCCTGCAAATTGGAGAAGTCATCTGAATCATAATTTTCAAGTGGATAATAGGTCTGTTCACAGTACAGAACTCCCTTTTTCCATATCGCAAGAGGTTTGCCCTTGCTACTGTACAATATGGAATTATCGCCCTCTTTTCTTATATCTATATATGCCGGAATCTTTATAGGAGTGCCGTCCTGAAGCTGCCACTCCTTCCAGTATTCATCGTGCGTTTTAAACTCTGTTCCGTAATTTACTACATCAATTCCAAACATATCCAGAACGTCTTGTTCTGGAAAAACCAGCTGTTGAATAATGTCACATACGTAGAGCTCACTTTTCGCTAATCCCAAGTACTCTCTCAAGTTGCGATAGGCCTGTACAGAAAAATTACTTGACATGTGACCCCCGCAATCAATTGGTACTCGATCTGGTTGCTGATGATTAAGAGCTGCTTTGACTCTTTCTCTTGAATTCATATAATCTCCTTTCATATTACATATGACAAATAGTAGATTGAATTGCGTTGTAGACAATTATTATTTTTAATTTAACGCTGTAAAAAAGAATAATGAATGAACTGTGTTGTAGTAGTACAACGTTTTACTTGAATATTTAGCTGTTTTACTAAATTGTCTTCTCGCAAGTTTTGCTTGCCTCTTATCTACAATATACCTAAATTCATCATTACTGTCAACATCTTTTTTAGTGATTTTAACACTAAATACGACAAATTATTATATTTTTTTAGTATTGACATTATACATACTTATAAAATATACTTAGCTTAGTAAAATAACTAAAACGTTTTAACGAGGTAATAATATGAAAATTTTATGTTTTGGATCATTAAACTTAGATAATGTTTACCAAGTTGATCACATTGTAAAACCCGGCGAAACAACAACCTCAACAGGTTATCAGCTATTTGACGGTGGTAAAGGCTTTAACCAAGCAATTGCACTTGGTCGAGCTAATGCAAATAGTTTTATGGCTGGCATGATTGGACTAGATGGAGTACACTTAAAAAAGTCATTACAAGAGAGTAATGTTAATGCTGATTTAGTATCAGTTAACGAAAGCAATAATACGGGAAGTACAATTATTCAGGTAGATAAAAACGGGCAAAACTCTATTATCTGCGTTGGCGGTGCTAACCACATGATAACTGAAAGCTTTGTTAAGGATGTTATAGCTCAGTTTGAACCAGGGGATTACGTTTTACTGCAAAATGAAATAAATAACATACCATTTATTATGAAAGAGGCTTATGATAAAGGCTTAAAAATAGCATTCAACCCCTCACCAATCACAGATGAGCTGCTTGAATATCCGTTGAATCTGGTGGATATTTTAATATTAAATGAGATAGAGGGGTATGAACTAACAAAAGAAGATAATTACGAAGACATGATAAGAGCATTGCATTCATCTTATCCTAAAATGTCAGTGTTGTTGACTTTAGGTAAAAAAGGTGCGGTATTCAGCGACGGAAAAAACACCTATGACCATGGTATTTATGATGTAAAAGTTGTTGATACAACTGCTGCAGGCGATACCTTTACAGGCTATTTTCTCGCTGCATATGTAAATAATGAGCAGATAGAAGAATGTTTACGTAAAGCATCCATTGCGTCTTCCTTAGCTGTTTCAAAAAACGGGGCATCTTGTTCAATCCCGTTTATGTCAGAGATTGAAAATAACACTCTTGCTTTAATTAATTTGCAGTTGTAATTCATAAATGTTATATTTTATATTGTAAAATTAGATGCTACGAAGCGGAGACTAGATGCTGCGAAGCAGAAATCAAATGCTATGAAGCACTATTGCTAGGAGGTGGAAAACATTGCGAGCAACCATTAAAGATGTTGCAGCTAGAGCAGGTGTCTCAACTACAGCTGTATCACTTGTATTAAACGGCAAAAATAGCAAAATATCAGATAAAACCAGGCAACAAATATTAGATGCTGTAGATGAATTAGACTATAGACCTAACCATATCGCAATGAGTATGGTAACCAAGACTACCCGCACCATAGGATTAGTTATACCTGATATTAGTAATATATATTTCTCTGAGCTTTCTAAATTGATTGAGCAATCCTGTTATTCCAAGGGCTACAATGTACTCTATGGTAACACTCATGATATGGCAAATAGGGATATAGATTATATAAATATCTTTTTGGATCGCAATGTTGATGCCATTATAGTTATACTATCCAACTCGATTGACGAGCACTTAAATGATATACAAAAAATAATAATGAGAACAGATACTCCTTTCATTGTTGTTGACCGTAAGCTGGATATAAACGCAGGTACAACCATTGTTGTAAATCAGAAGTTGGGGGGATATCTGGCAACTCAGCACCTCATCAATCTTGGCCACCGTTCCATTGGCTGTATTACAGGCCCAAAGAATGTATATAGCTCAATAGAGCGACTGAATGGCTATAAGCAAGCCTTGGAAGAAGCAAATATTCCGGTACAGGAACAGCTAATCTTTGAAGGAGACTTTCATAGAGAAAGCGGTATGGAAGCACTGCCTTATTTACTTGGAAGAGGCGTGACTGCAATTTTTGCATTTAATGATATGATGGCTTTAGGTGTATATAAGCAAGCCAGCTACTACAACCTCTCGATACCGGATAACCTATCATTGGTCGGTTATGATGATATTTTCATTTCAGACTTTATAACCCCACCGTTAACCTCTATTGAACAGCCTGTTAGAAGTTTGGCCGATGAGGCAGTAACACAAGTTATGAATGCAATCCAAAACAAAGATAACAAAAAAGAAATGTTCACCTTTGACCCAGTGCTAAAGGTACGCGGTAGTACAAAGGCATTAATAACAAAATAACAAAAAACTGTATTTATTAGTTATTAAAGTTTTACTGGTTTTCATTCTTCTATATAGATATAAGTGCCTATTCCAACACCTTTAGGAATAGGCACTTATTTTCTACGTAATTACTTTAACTAAACCCTGCAACTAATTGCTCAGCATAAACCATACAACTATTGCTACATATAACTTGCAACTAATTGCTCAATACAAACCTTGCAATAAGTTACTCAAAGTAAACCTTGCTATAGGCTACTACTCAACCTCTGCCTTCCAGAGACCATGTAGGTTACAGTAAGCGAAAACAGCAATTGGCTTGTCATCAACAAAAGAGAATGTTGCTTTTGGAGCTTCTCCAACCTTAAGACATTTTCTTTGGCCACCACGCTCTGTTTCAACGTATATAAAATCAATGTGATGAGCTTCTTCCATTGGGTGTGGAGCACTGCCGATATCAACTTCAATTGTGTCACCTGCTACAGTAACAACAGGTAAATGCTTTTCAACTGATGCTTCAGTTGTGTTTGCAACAAGTTCTGTCATTTTTTCCCCACAGCAAACCATTGGAATGCCTTTGTTCTCAATCAATCCAATCAAATTACCGCAATGTTTACAGATAAAGAATTTTTGTTTACTACACATAATCTTACCTCCTAATAAATTAATATTTTTATTTTTACTGCAAATTTTTTTTATTAAAGTTATTATTCCCTAGACCTATATTTCTATGAAATCATCCGCCCCATGCTTGCATAATGGACAAACAAAGTCAGAAGGTAAATCCTCACCCTCATGAACATACCCACAAATATTGCAGCGCCAACCTTTCTTTGACTGTTGTTCAGGCTTTGGTTTTATATTTTTGTGGTAATATGTATACGTAACCGCATCATCTTCGTTTATTACCTTGGCGTCAATAACCTCCGCTTTAAACAAAGAGTGTGTTCCAAAGTCAATAACATCCATAAGCTTGCATGAGAGATATGCGTTTGTATATTTAGTCAAGTAGAAAAGCCCGTTCTCACCCATAGACTTCTCTTCATAATCAGAAAGTTTATCTACCAGCTTACCGGTTTGAAAACCAAAATGCTTGAAAACTTCAAATGGAGCATCCTCTGTCAAAATAGAAATATTAAACTCTCCATTCTTAATAATCAAATCATGTGTGTAATTTTGTTTATTTACACCTACTGCAATCAAAAGAGGGCTGCTTGTAACCTGCATTACTGTGTTAATAATACATCCATTACTTCTATCACCATCTTTTGCTGTTACTACGTATAAGCCATATCCAATATTAAAAAGTGCCTTGTTGTCCATACAAATCCCCCATATTATTTTACTTTATTTTGATACCCATCTATGCATATGATATTTACTGAATTAGAAAGAATATAATGTTATGTGATATAAGCTATGAATGAAAATTTTAGCACTTGCCGTTTAAACCCAAAATTATTTTATCATAGAAACTGATAATTTAAAAGTTATCACATTAATATTCTCCCTTATATTTTTAGCTTATTTGTCATAACAAAAAATAAGTTGTAGTGCATTTTAAAGTTTAATTAAAACACACTACAACTATTTAATACCTTAAAAGTTTATTTTAAAACAAGTTAAAATATAGAATTGTTCAAAATAAATGCAGCAAATACTATGGATACCATGGATAAAAGCTTTATAAGGATATTAATAGATGGACCTGAGGTATCTTTGAAAGGATCACCTACTGTGTCTCCAACTACTGCTGCTTTATGAGAATCTGAGCCTTTTCCACCAAGTTCTCCAGACTCAATATATTTCTTTGCATTATCCCAAGCACCACCTGAATTTGCCATCATTATAGCTAGAACAAACCCAGAAACCGCAGCACCAGCAAGCATACCAGCGATACCGTTCACTCCTAGTACCAGACCAACAATCAGAGGGGAAGCTATTCCCAATATAGCAGGAGCAATCATCTCTTTTTGTGCTGCCTTTGTACAAATATCTACACAGGTTGCATAGTCTGCTTGAGCCTTTCCTTCCATCAATCCAGTTATTTCTCTGAATTGTCTACGAACCTCAACCACTATTTTCTGAGCAGCTCGGCCAACAGATTCCATAGTCAAGGCAGCAAATAAGTATGGCAACATTCCACCAATAAATAATCCAATAAGTACAGCTGGGTTTAAAATTGATAGATTAAATACATTTTCCAGACCATCTCGTTTTGCAATCAAATCTACTTCAGATACGAATGCTGCAATAAGAGCAAGTGCAGTAAGTGCAGCAGAACCGATAGCAAAGCCTTTTCCGGTAGCTGCTGTAGTGTTACCAAGTGAATCCAATGCATCAGTACGTGTTCTTACTTCAGCTGGGAGGTGAGCCATTTCAGCAATACCACCGGCATTATCTGCTACAGGTCCATATGCATCAGTAGCAAGAGTTATACCCAATGTACTCAACATACCAACAGCCGCAATTCCAACACCATAAAGACCAAGATTAAAATCAGTTCCACCACCTGCTAAATAGAAGCTTGCAAGAACAGCTCCTGCAATTATGATAACAGGTATAGCTGTAGATAACATTCCCAGCGATATACCACCTATAATAACAGTGGCTGGTCCTGTTGTGGAGGTGTTTGCAAGTTTCTTTGTAGGTTTATATGTATCAGATGTAAAATACTCTGTGAAAAAACCAATAAGATTTCCTGCTACAAGTCCTGTTAATATAGCGAAATAAATACCAATATGCTCTTTACCCAATACATTTATTACCAAGAAATAGGCTACAATAGCTATAATCGCACTGCTAATATATACTCCACTTCTTAATGCTCTAAGTAAAACCTTCTGCTTTGCCTGTTCACCAGATCTTACAAAGAATGTACCAATGATAGAGGCAAAAACTCCCAACGCTGCCATCGTCATAGGGATAGTTACACCATTGACGCCCAAGCCAGCAGCTACAGCAAGTGCACTTGTAGAAACAATTGAGCCAACATAGGACTCATATAAGTCTGCACCCATACCTGCTACATCACCAACGTTATCACCAACATTATCAGCAATAACCGCAGGGTTTCGAGGATCATCCTCAGGTATACCTGCTTCAACCTTACCTACTAAGTCAGCTCCAACATCGGCTGCTTTTGTAAATATTCCACCGCCAACACGTGCAAATAGTGCCATTGAACTTGCACCCATACCAAACGTAAGCATTGCACTAGTGATTTTTTCAATTTTTTCCGCACTTGGTAGTTCAGCATAAAACCAATCAAGGAAAAAGTACCAAATACTTAGGTCAAGGAGACCCAAACCTACAACTACTAGGCCCATTACTGCTCCACTGGAGAATGCAACCCTCAGCCCGCTATTTAGGCTTGTTCTAGATGCATTTGCCGTACGTGAATTTGCAGCAGTGGCGATTTTCATTCCTAAAAAACCCGATAGTCCAGAGAAGAAGCCCCCTGTTAGGAATGCAAAAGGGACAAATGGTGTAAGGTAACCCAAAGCAGCCATTACACTTAGTATAGCAACCATTACTGCAAAGAAAATAGCAACGCCCGTATACTGCCTTTTAAGATAAGCATTTGCTCCTTTTCTTACAGCAGCTGCGATTTCTTTCATGCGCTCAGTACCCTCATCGGTTTTCATAACCTTATAAGCGAGATATGCAGCAAAAACGAGCGCAAGGATAGCACCGATTGGCGCTAATAACAACAAATCAAAACTCAAAAAATATCCCTCCTTCTATAATATAAAAATTCTTGCTTATGTAATTATAATTGATAACGGTTGATATAATCAACAAGTATTTAAATTATATTGATTACTGTTTTTATGTATTTTATTTCTAGAAAAGACAAATAGTGACAAATACAAAAATTTGTCACTATTTGTTGGGGGGGTAGAATGAACTAGCACACTAAATTACTTGGTCAGTTTTGTAAATAGGTCCCCAAACAAAGAGTCTCTATTGATATGATAAACATATTTAATAAGGTGTCTCTCTTTATCAAAAGTGTATGTATTGTTATATTCGGGTATAGGACTAGGTTCAAAGCGTTCAAGCATGTAGTCGTCCTCCAAGAGCCATGCTACCGCTGTAACATCCCAGATAGTCCGTGTCCAGAACTGCCCTCCATTACATTTCTTGGCTTCTGCCGTCGTTGCATCTACAAGATAATCGCAAAGCTTGTTTTTCCCACGCAGCCAGAATTCAAGTTCGGGGCCTCCCGTAGTGAAAGCAGAAACAACTCCCTTACAGGGTAGCTGTACTAACGGAATACCACAGCCAAAAACAATTCTCGCGCCTGCAATATCTTGGTATAAGTTAAACTCCTTATTATCATGCCAGTGATATGCGTTTCCCCCAAGCCATATCAGCACTAATTTATCCTTTATTTCAGGTTTTATAAGCAATGCAGAAGCTATGTTAGTGATGGCCCCTACTGCGATCACGTAAAGTGGATTTGCTTCGCTGTACTCCATTGCCCGGTTAGCAAGATCGTTTGCAGCATCAGAATATACAGGTGTATTTTCGTCCACCAAAAATCTTTCTGAACCTTTATGCACCAGATTCTTAAGCTCGTTACGCTCCATTAAGGACAGAATATTCATTATCTCTGTATAGCTTTTTTCCATACCGTCCAACGGGCTTGAACTTTTATCATTTAAAAATGGTGCTGCATAAATGGCTTTTATATTTAGTTTATCAGTGTTTTTAATTAGGTAGGCCAATGCATACTGGTCATCTATTTCGTTATATGTATCTGTGTCAAAAACTACGTCCACAATGTCTTTAGGTTTTTGCAGTCGCTCCATCATTCTTTTGTTATCAATACGCACAGCCTATTGTCTCCTTTTTAAGAGCAGCCCTTACTCTAGATAAATCAGGAATTGATGGTATTGCACCTTTTTTTTCTGTACTCATCCCAGCAGCAATATTTGCCATAAGTACAATTTCCTCTAGTTTCTTTCGTTCTATTTTACTAAACTCTGTGCCACTTTCCAAAAATCTGAATAAAACAGTTCCCCAGAAAGTATCTCCAGCACCCGTTGTATCTATAACATCAGCAGGATACTCTGGAAAAGAAACCATATAATCTCCTGTAGCATACATGCACCCATTTGGTCCCATTGTTATTGCTACAAAACTCAAATCAAACTTGAGGAGTTCTCTCAAACAATCCTCAGGTATTTTTTTGCCAGTAACCATTTGTGCCTCTTCAAGAGAAAGCTTTGCAATATTAGCATATTTTAGTCCAGCTTTCATTGCCATTATTGCATTATCCTCGTTGCTCCATAAAAGCGCTCTGTAATTTGGGTCAAAGGAGATAATTTTCCCACATTCCTTAGCATATTCGACAGCCTTTATAGTAGCTGATAGTGAAGGCTCATGAGTCATTGATAAGGTCCCAAAGTGAAAAATCTTGCATTGCTCAATGAGCTCTAAATCAATCTCTTCTTTTGAAAGACATGTATCAGCACCATGATTTCTATAAAAGCTAAAACTTCTGTCCCCCTTATCGTCCAAGGTAACAAATGCCAAGGTGGTGTTATGATCTGGATCTAAAACGAGATTTCGGCAATCTATAGAAAGGTCTAAAAGCTGCTTTCTCAAAAATTCTCCAAATACATCCTCTCCTACCTTCCCAATGAAAGCACATTTGGCTCCAAACTTCGATAGTACAGCTAGAACGTTAGCTGGAGCTCCGCCTGGATTCTGCTCATAGCGTTTAACTGAATCATCGTCGGATCTGATTTGTGTAAAATCTATTAGGAGTTCACCAAGAGCTACGACATCAATCATAGTACACCAACTTTCTTCTTAATATTTTTTAGAATATATCAATTAGAACCTTCATAGCTAAGTCTTTAGATTCCTCGATGAACTTATATGCCTCAAGATAATCTTTAAATGCAAAATGGCGTGATATTAGCGGTTCGACTATAATCTTCTTGCTTGCCATAAAGCTTATAGCATCATCGAAATCTTCTCTCTTATACATAAGCGTACCGCGTAAGGTAAGCTCTCTATCCTGCACTAGTCCAAGGTCAACTCTTGGTATATCACCGAATACGCCCACCACCATTATTGTAGTGCCTTTTCTAGCCATAGCTACAGCTTGGTCCATTGTAGGCTGAATACCAATACACTCAAATATTGCATCAGCACCATCTTCACCAAAGTTCTTGAACACTGCTGTTTTTAAATCTTCCTTTGTTGTATTGACACAGAATTCAATCCCACATTCGTAAGCCTTTTGTATTCTATAATCGCTTATATCTGTAATCATAACGCTAGCTGCACCCATAGCCTTTGCTACTTGTGCTGTAAGATTTCCAATAGGTCCTGCACCAAATACCAAAACCTTTTTGCCCTTAATATTCCCTAACCTTCTTACTGCATGAACGCCAACAGCAACAGGCTCAATAAGTGCACCCGAATCTAGGTCGAGTTCATCAGGTATATGTATAACCTTTGATTGATCTACTAAAAAGTATTCTTGAGCCATACCCTCTGTTTGAAATCCCATTACCTTTAGGCTCTCACAAATATGGTAATCCCCTTCTCTACACATAGCACATTTACCACAGAATACCTGCGGTTGAACAGTAACTCTATCACCAGGAACAAAATCGATGACCCCATTCCCACACTTCTCAACAACTGCTGTCACTTCATGCCCCTGAACTACAGGATATGTAGTATATGGATGCTTACCATGATAAACATGCATATCTGACCCACACACCCCAATCCTTGCCATCTTTAATAAAACTTGATTATCACCTACATCTGGAACCTGTATATTTTCAAACACAATTTCACCGGGCTTTATCATAGTAGCACGTAACATACAATCTCCTCCTTAACACATCATTCTCATTTGATTTGATTATCTTCCCTATATTTGATTATCTTACCTGAACTAGATTAGCTTACCTGAACTAGATTAGCTTACCTGAATTTATTTATCTTGTGACGAATTTGTCTTGCTCTAAGCTCAGCCGCCTTTGTTATTGGGATTTATATCTTTTCAATCCCATTAGGATAGAAAATAGTCTTTAGTCCTGCATTCCCAGACAATACATCTTCAAAGGTCTTAGGAGCATCATCCAGTGTCAGCCTTTTATCTACAAGATTTAATAAGTTAAATTTACCGCTTTTTGCAAGCGCAACTGCCTTTCCAAAGGTCTTTTTAAGGGCAAAGCTGCCGCAAATCTTTAGCTCGCGCTTAAACACCTCATAAGGATTTATGGTTATTTGACTATTGTCAGGGCATACACCAAAGAATAGTATTGTGCCAGAATCCTTTACATATTTAATTTCACCCTCAATTACTCTTGGAACTCCAGTACAGTCAATAACAACCTCATAGGAATTTACAAGACCTAGCTTTTCAAATTCAGCAGATGTGTAAGCATGATTTGCTCCAAGCTTTCTGGCCAGCGCGAGCTTATACTCAAAAAGGTCGACAACAGTAACGCTTGCAGCTCCATTTATCGCTGCCAACTGAGCATGCATAAGACCTATTGGACCTGCACCAAATATCAACACTGAGCTACCTAAGCCTATACCTGCCTTTTCTTGTCCATAAACCACACATGCTAAAGGTTCTATCATGGAAGCCTCAGTAAAGGAAAGCCCTGAAGTGTCAAAAACACAACGCTCAGGAACAGTTAGATATTGAGCAAAAGCGCCATGCCTTGTTACACCAACTGCGTGCATATCTACGCAAAAATTTTGGCGGTTTTCCTTACAAGCATCACATGCCTCACAAAATATGTTTGGATCAGCTGCAACGGGCTGGCCAACCTTAAACTTTGTAACATTTTTGCCAATACCAGCTACTACTCCAGAAAATTCATGACCAGGAATTCTGGGATAGCTTCCAAAATATTCGCCTTTATATATGTGCACATCAGTACCACATAAGCCTGCAGCCTTAACCTCGAGTAGTATTTCATCATCTGCCGGAACGGGTACTTGTGTATCTCTTACTACCCCAACGTTGGGTTTCTCAATAAAAAATGCTTTCAAATTACATCACCTTTCTCATGTGTTTTAGCCATAAAACTCTACTAAAAAGTTATAGCGACTTTGAAATCACCATATTTTCCGCTTGCATAATCAAAGGCCGTCTCCCAATCTTCAATAGTAAAGGTTTTTGTAATAAGTCCGTTTGTTTTTAATTTACCGTTCTTAATATTTTCAATTACGAATGGGTAGCAATATGGACTTAAGTGCGAGCCCAAAAGATCCAGTTCCTTTCTGTCTCCAATAATGGACCAATCAACTGTAGTTGGTTCTCCGAAAACGCTAAATTCTACAAAGCGTCCTAACTTTCTTATCATACTGAGCCCCTGAACTACACTTGATGGGTGCCCTGTTGCTTCTATATATATATCGCAGCCATAACCGTCAGTTAACTCCAACACTTTTGCGACAACATCTTCTTTCCCGGGGTTCATAACAATGTCCGCACCAAACTCTTTTGCTTTTTCCAAACGATTATCCACCATATCAAGTACTATCAATTTAGTAGGATTTTGCATTCTTGCATATGTAATCATTCCAAGGCCAAGAGTACCAGCACCAGAAATAACCACTATATCATCATTATGAATCTGAGCTCTATCTACCGCATGTTTTGCACAACCATAGGGTTCAATAAGTAGAGCTGATGTTAAAGGTATCTCCTCCGGTACCCTAGAAATAACTGAGGTCTTAGGGAATCTTACATATTCAGCCATACCGCCGTTGTTTCCTTTTTGGAATCCAAATATTGCATGAGGCTGGCACATCCAGTACTTACCAGTCTTGCAAAATCTGCATTCACCACATGGAACAATCTGATCTGCAATAACTCTCTCCCCAATTTTAAAATCTTTAATATTTTCCCCCACTTCAACAATATGTCCTAGAAATTCATGTCCGGGAATAAATGGCGGTTCCACCCAAGCTGGTTGATGATCGCCACCCCAATACATAGCCGCTCCATGTTCACACTTCAGGTCACTTGCGCAAACACCGCAACCTTCTGTTTTAATAATGATATCGTCTGAACCACACTCTGGTGTAGGATAGTTTGTTTCAAAACGGTAATCCCCTTTTCCATATGCTACTAGAGCCTTCATAGTTGATGGTATATTTCTCATACTAGTCCCCCTTTCAATAAAAGACACTTTATTATTTGTTATGTAAATAAATACTTGAATTAATTGTAAAAGCTTTTATGCCTCCGAATAAATCAGCATTCAAATTTTTATACGATAGCACCTTGTTCTTTCAGCTTTTTCACTAGAAGCTCAGTGTCCATTTTGCTCATAGAACAATTATTGTGTAAACTAATAGCTGCAGCAGTTCCTGCGGCCTGTCCCATTGCCATACAGGTAGCCATAACTCTGATTGAACCAAACGCCGAGTTGTCAGTGCATACACAGCGTCCAGCAGTTATTAGGTTTTCACTATTTCTAGGTACTAGTACACCATATGGAATATTGTATTCCTGCTTCAAACTAGTGCAGACCTGCTCGATACTATCTGGTCTGTGAATATCTATTACATGCGTTCCCTTTGCAATAGTATCCTTAAAATTCTTTGGATTGAGCACATCATCTGCTGTCATCTCATATAATCCAACGATACGGTAAGTTTCGCGCACTCCAGCCTGTGTCCCTGACTTTAATAACCAGCAATCTTTGAAAGCAGCAAAGTTTTCACGCATAATATTTATTACTTTGAATAAATTCTCACGCAGATTGCACTCAGCCTTTGTAAATTGTTCAGGTGAGCTTGCGTCTGTGCCCTCACGCAATAAATTAATAGTTACTATGCCATCACGGAAGTGCCTGCTAATCCATGGCCCACCAAATATAGGCATTTCACCCTTTGCGTTGAGTTCACTTAATCTATCTCTTATTTCAGCACTAATAGGCATTTTTTCATCAACTGCATCAGCAAATATATCTTGAAGGGCATCAGTATCAACACCTCCAAGTTGGAACCATAGGGATGCGGGCTGGAGCTTGTCTTGCTTTGTGGTTTCATAGCCCGCTGCTCTGACCAGGTCAGCGTCACCAGTACAGTCAATGGCCACTTTACAGCCATATGCAACACGTCCAGCTTTGTTCTGTACTATTACATGACTAACCTTCCCATCAGTCATAATACAATTTGAAAAATAAGTATGATATAACAATGTAACTCCGCTTTCGAGAAGCATTTGCTGAGCTGCCAGCTTGAACATCTCATCATTTACTGGAACATTTCCGCTATCAAGTGTAACGTCCGCTCCATCTAAAGCGCTAATTCTCTTCATTAGCTCAAAAGGAATCCCATCAATAATAAGCTTTTTCTTCTTTTTAAAAATACTAATAGGGGTAACAAGGGCACTTGATGCCATACCCCCTACAAAACCATAACGTTCGATTAATAGCGTTCTTGCACCATTTCTAGCAGAGGCAACTGCTGCAATAATACCAGAAGGTCCACCCCCACAAACAACTACATCGTAACTATCTATAACCGGAACCTTAGTCTCTTTTTCAAAAATAAACATAAATCCTCCTAATAAGTGGGCTGACCCACATGCGCAAGGTTAACAAGAAAATTTACTTCGCAAATCCGTTCTAAAAAAGCTCTACTCCACGTTCAATCAAAACCTTTTGCACTTCACGGAAATCTATATCACGCGGGGCTATTTCCTTGCAGGCTGCAAGTGCAGCAGCTACTCCTGCAGCCTCACCTATGGCCATACAGATGGACATTACACGGTAAGATGCATGTGCACGGTGAGTACCTGAAATACATCTTCCTGCAAGTACTAAACCATCTATGCTTTTTGGAATCAAACAACGCATAGGAATGTCATATGGTGTAACCTCTTCTGGAACTCCTTCCGCTTGCGCACTGCCAGTAGGGTTATGTATATCCACTATAAAGCTAGCTTTATGTACAACAACGTCTTCAAATCTGCGCCCAGTGCGAAGATCCATATCATGAAGCATATATTGACCAATAAAACGACGGGTCTCACGAACTCCAAGAGTGTTTGCGGTGCTCTTTATAAAACAATTCTGATATCCATCTACGTGCTTTCTAAGAAAATCCGTTACTATATCAATTTGTGTACGTAAATCAATTTCTGCTTTTTCCAGGTCATCGCTAGACAGAGCAGAGATACCGTTTGATTGAGTTGTGTTAATTACGCGTTCTCCAGGAACTGAAGTGCGAAATGACCGAACCGATGCCGCATTTGGAGGTAGATGACCCTCTTTGCAAAGCCT
Source organism: Bacillota bacterium (assembly GCA_023439045.1). Classification (GTDB taxonomy): domain Bacteria; phylum Bacillota; class Clostridia; order Acetivibrionales; family DSM-1351; genus Ruminiclostridium. The sequence continues at coordinate 148,164 of JAEXOY010000002.1, forward strand.
TGTAGTATAATCAAGAAACCTTTCTCCCTTGTATGTAACATGGTCTAACTCACCTATACAGGTCAGAGCATTATCCTCAACGCCTTGTAGACGGAACATTAATGTAACAGGTTGTAATAGACTGTCACCGTCTCGTCCCATTTCATATTCTGCACCTGCAAAGTATGCAACGTCCCCATCACCCGAAGCATCAACAAAGCATTTTGCCCGTATAAGCTTCATACCTGTTTTTTGTGAAATAACAATTCCTGTAATCTTGTTGTCCTCTGTTATAGCATCTACAACAGGGGTTTGTAAATATATCTTTACGCATGCTTCATGCGCAAAATCAATAAGCACACGCTTGGCCAATTCAAAGTCATGCGTCTGCTGTGTAACACCTGTTTCATCACTATCTGGAACTCCTAAACGGGCAACAAGCTCATCGCGTAAGGTTCCCTTTGATACACTTCCTAGTATTGGTGCAACGGCACCGTTTGTAAGATTTCCACCAAGCGTTCCATAACGCTCAATCAATGCAGTTTTTGCTCCTAATCGAGCGGCTGATACAGCGGCACAGATGCCCGCAGGGCCGGAACCAACTACTACAACATCATATTGTGCTGCTATCTCTAAAGATTTCTGATATGATACTGATCCGATACTCATTCTAATACCCCCAAAGTTACAGTATTAGTGCAGATTATATATACAACCTGCACTAATAAACTTAACTATTTTGCTATATAATTAATCACCTAAAAACGCACCTTGCTTCAATAGACTTGAGCGGAGCTCTTTTACATCAATAGTCGCAGGCGACTTACCTTCTTTTATTGCCATTGCTGCAGCAGTACCGGCTGCCTGACCAAATACCATACAGCAGGGTATCATACGAGTAGCTGATCCTGCTATCGCATCAGCTGATAGTGAACGCCCTGCAACAAGAAGATTACTAACACCCTTTGGTACCAAGCAAGGGTATGGCACACCAAAGTAAGGTCCATTTTCTAACGTAAAATATGTTCCTCCTGGGTCGTTCCTATTGTGAGTATCCATATTTGTTGCCAGAACAGCTATGGAGTTATCAGGTACGCGACAATTTATAACATCATCGGCTGTCAACTTGTAAAGACCTTCGATATGGCGGGTTTCACGAATACCAACTCTAGCTGCTGTACCCATAAACTTTGCATTTTCAAATCCAACAGCGTATTTCTTCAAGAATTTGAACACTTTATGCGCCTGTTTCATCCCAATCAATTCAGCCTTTGTTAAATCCTCGGCATTGGTACCATCAATGTCTAGAATACGAGATACATTTAAACGATACTCACCAGGTTCAGGACTCTCAAATAGGCAAATTTCTGCACGAGGTACGTCCCCCCATTCCTCCTGCTTTTCTCTAATCAACCAGCTGAATGGACCATAGAAAGGTCTAACCTCGTCCTCATGTTCCTTTATGTGAGCCTTTAATCTTTCAGAGTCAACATTGGAAACGCGGAAGAACATTGTTGCTGGCTGCATATTTCCATCATTAATGTTACCTAATTCATAATTTACACCAGATCTAGCCGCTACATCGGCATCGCCGGAACAATCAATTACAATTTTTGCACGAATAACAGACATACCTGACTTGTTTGCAATTATAACACCAACTATTTTATCGTCTTCCTTTAGAACATCTACAAACTGTGTATGTAAGAGGATTTCTGCACCCGCTTCTAAAATCATATCGGAAGCAACCATTTTTAAAGCCTCATGGTCAAAGGGTCCCACATGATCATGACCAACCTTATAGAAGCCAGCGTGAGAGGTTTTAGATCTAACTACACTAGGCTGAATAGCACCGCCCATTTCTTCCATTCTATCTACAATTTCTTGAAAAATACCTTTAATGATTTGCTTTTCGCTTTTTGCATCATAAGCGGTCATAAAAGGACCTACAAGACCGTTAGTAGCCTGCCCGCCAACACAACCAGAATCATCAATTACCAATGTCTTTGCACCGTTCCTAGCAGCACAGATAGCCGCTCCTATTCCTGCTGGGCCAGCACCGACAACTAGGATATCTATATCACGATAAATGGGAAGTATTTTGCTATAATTAATTGTACTCATATAATATCTCCTTAAGTTATATTGCTGTTTAGTGTTGTAGCAGCCCCGTCGGGACTGCTACTTATATAATTTATAATAATTTATTTACCATAGAAATTATCGTACCAACCTTGCATTTCAGCTTTTATCTTATCTCCGCCGCCATTTGTCCAGTCTGACTGGAATGTCTTGAGGTCATCAATCTTCTTAGTGCCACTGATAAGCTGTAGGATAAAGTCACTAGTTGCCTTAAACAAGGACTGATTGTACTTGGAGTAGTTCTCCAAAGAAGGCATGAATGCAAAGGTATTATCTACAAAAATTTCTGGTGTTTCTTTATTAGCTTTATTGGTAACTGCATCAAATGCTGCCCACATAGCATCACTCTTTCTTACACGTGAAGGCCACTGCTTTGCAAACTCTTCCTCATTTGTACTGTTAAGATACCAGTATGAATTACCACGTTCTTCTGAGAAGATAGGGTTAATTGGTTTGATGGAACCATCTGCATCATATGTAAAGTGTGTACCTTCAACTCCAATATTGAGGTAAAGCTGATTTTGTTGTTTTACATTGATCCAGTTAATAGCATGCTCAGCATTCTTAGAACTCTTAAGTATACAAGTCATCTGATTTATCGCCTCAGTCTTCATATACTTACATGTACCATCAGAACCTGCTAGTGCACTAATATAGCCTAGATCTTCTTCCTTGAGGCCAAGACCATCTTTGCCTGTCATTATAGGCGTTGTAACCGCAACACCAGTACGGTTGGAAGCTGCAATAATTGCTTTTCCAGCAGAGAACTTTTCATTTACTGTAGTTGTGTTATTAACAGCCCAGTCACGGTCAATAAGTCCTTCTTTTGAGAGTTTCTGCATAAATTCAATTAATTTAGGGAAATTCTCATGTTCGGTCATATAGAAAACTTTACCATTTTCATCAACCATCCAGTCGTTATATATGCCAAAGGCAGAAGTTATACTCTGTGGTATATCCCAGTTAACAGAACCTTCTGAAGCAACACGGAAAGGACCAGTAAATATGATATATTTGTCACCATAGAACTTCTTAAGTTGAACAAGTGTGTTGTAGAACTCGTCAATTGTAGTAGGAACTTCATTAATTCCAGCTGCTTTCAAGAGGTCCATTCTAGCTACCATAAAGGCACCTATCTCAGTTGGGTATGGATATTTGTAAGGAATACCATAGATATCCCCCTTTTCATCTGAACAAGCCTTCCAAGTAACATCATTTACACCCTTAAGAATGTCCTGTCCATACTCATTAAGTAAATCAGTAAGAGGCATCAATGCGCCTTGGGAAAGTAATGTCTGGAACTGTGAAACACTTACCTGAAGTACATCATAATCTGCGCCAGATGCGACTTCCATAAGGAGCTTTTCATTTGCATTTTCAGCTGGAAGCACGTTATAGTTTACCTTATAACCTGTAGTCTCTTCATAAACTGCTGCCATGCCGTCAGTGTTAGGATCAAAGCTTACATTGTAGCCAAGATACTTAAGGGTTGGCTTCTCACCGTCGAGGGCTTTTGCTCCCCCTGAGCTACTTGCTTGTGAAGTTGAGGTATCACTTGGGGTTTTACTATCACTACCACAACCCGCTAAACTAGAAACAACCATCATTGCTGCAAGAAATGTTACAAAAATCTTCTTCATAATATCCCTTCCTCTTTTTTATATTTTTATCGTTTCCGATAAATTACATAGGATTAGACCACTTCATTAGCCCTTAACTGAGCCAATGGTTATACCTTGAACCATATATCTCTGAACTAATGGGTATACGGCTACTATAGGAATTAACGAAAGAACAACCACCGCAGCTATAATGCCATCGATAGAAACATTGGCATAATTACCTGCTACTAGACGTTCAACAATTGTTTGAGTATTACTGATAGTGTTATAAATAAACAACTGTAATGTCTGCATGTCAGTACTGTTTGTATACATTACTGCATGGAAGTAATTGTTCCAGTAATTTACAGCATATAACATCGCAACTGTTGCTAAAACTGGAGTAGACATTGGACATACAATGTATACTAGGATTTTAATGTCACTTGCGCCATCAATTTTTGCTGATTCTTCAATACTTTCAGGTAGACCCTCAAAATAGTTTTTAACAATAAACATATTAAAATGTACTATAAAAAACGGAAGAATCAATGCCGCAAATGTATCCATAATGCCTAGGGTACGAACAACCATATATGCAGGAACTATTCCGCCAAAGAATACCATACTAATTATGTATAGCATTATAAAAAACTTTCGCCCTTTAAATGAAGGCTTAGATAGTGGGTAGGCAGTAGTGATTGTTACTAGCATACTGATGATTGTACCTACAACAGTAACAATCACGGTGTTCTTAAGAGAATTCATAAAGGTAGTTTCTTTTAAAACATATATTATAGTCTCAAACTGTATATCAATTGGCCAAAACAATACGGCTCCCGAAGTAACAGCTGATGCACTGCTGAATGCCTTAGATAATACATGTAAGATTGGAAGTATGGCACACAATGCAAATATTGTCATAATAATATAAGAAGTTACTATCATAGATTTTTCACTTGCTTCTAGTGGAATACCCCTGTTTTTCTTTTTGTTTAACATAATTTTCACCTCAAGCAGAATATACTTTCGTTTCTATTACCAGATACTTCTATGAAGCAATTTTTTACTAATAGCATTTGAACCTACTATTAAGATAAATGCTACAACAGAATTAAATAAACCAAGTGCAGTACCTAATGCAAAATCTGATTGACCCAACCCCATACGGTAAACATAAGTTTGGATTACATCGGCTACATCATAGACTGTTGCATTATAGAATACAAGGATCTGCTCAAAACCGGTATCCAATATGTATCCAACCTTTAGAATGAGCATAAGTACTATAGTAGATGCAATTCCAGGCAATGTTACATGCCAGATTTGGCGCAGTTTGGATGCACCATCCACTCTAGCTGCTTCATAGAGCGAAATATCAATACCAGTTATTGCTGCCAAATAAATAACTGTATTCCATCCAATCTCTTTCCAACCCTCAGTAAAGACTAATAAGCCACGGAATACGTTTGTGTCCGAAAAGAAGCTGATTCTTTCAAAGCCAAAGGCTGCTAGCCCAGTGTTAACAATGCCATAGGTACCTAATAATGAATAAAAAATACCGAATGTAACAACCCAGGAGAAGAAATATGGAACGTATATTGCTGTCTGTGCCAGCTTGCGATATGCCTTATTTCTAATTTCATTGAGTAAAATGGCACATATTATAGGAATTGGAAATAAGAACAAAATCTTGTATGCATTAATAATAAGAGTATTTAGAAGTACTTTTACAAATGCAGAACTTGCAAATAAGCGTTCGAAATGCTCTAATCCTACCCATTCGCTTTTTGCTATTGCATCTAGCGGATTGGTTCCTGCAAAAATACTATAATCTTTGAATGCAATTGTAATACCGTAGAGTGGTAGAAACTTATAGACTATCAAGAAAAACAGTCCAGGGAGCAACATTAAATATAAGAGATAATGATCCTTCAAATATGCTCCTAATTTAGAGTGCGATTGTAGTTCATTTTTTGCTTTTGGTTTTAAAGCAAACATTTTCATAGCATTTTCCTCCGAAATAGTGAGTAAAAAACCTTAACATAATATTTCATACTAAAAATTGAGAAATATAGACTTTTGAAAGCTTTCAATCAAGTTTAATCTTTTCTATGCTCTTATCTTAGCACACAGAAAATATAAGTTGAATGACTCAATCTTCTGATTTCTTATCCAAAACTGTTATATTTGCATAAAAATAATATCATTCGTCACTGGGATTTATTGCATAATACCCAAAAGGTTATATACAAAGAGACTGAATGAGTAGCCCTGTATAGCTATTCACTCAGTCTCATAAAAGCTATCTCCTTACTATATATGTATACTAATACTCGTCTTATGTAGAGTTTTATGTATGAGTCTTATGTAGAGTTATATAGAATTTATACGTGTCCTATATGCTGTCTTATTCGAAGTCTTATATAGTATTTTATATGCTGCCTTATATGCTGTCTTATTCGGAGTCTTATATAGTATCTTATATGCTGCCTTCAATGCTGTCTTTTGTGGAGCTTTTGAGAATATTATGTCGATGGTATTATTCTTGTGGCATATATTTTATAGGTAATGATATTGTAACAGTTGTACCCACATTAATTTCAGAACTTATACTGAGACCACAGTTCTCTCCTCCAAACAGCTTAAGTCTTTCGTCTACATTTCCAAGGCCATAGCCCTTGGTATTACTGCTATTACTTTGCCCAAGAATGTTGTCAAGCTGCTGTTGACTCATTCCATTACCATTATCCTTGATGGTAATAATCAACCTCTCATCTTCTTCTGTTGCAGCTATAGTAAGCCTACCTTCGTTGTTTTGGCTATGAAGGATTCCATGATTAAGTGCATTTTCAACAAGTGGTTGTAGTGATAGCTTGGGAATAAGGCAATTTTTCAGTTCTTCATCTATATTTATTTCTATGGTTGATATATTACTAAACCTTTTTTGCATAATTCCAATATACGACTCAATCAATTCTAATTCATCTCTAAGGGTAACAACATCCCTTCCTTTACTTAAGCTTAAACGGAAATACCTTGAAAAGGCATTTATCATCCATATACTATCTTGTTTATAATCCTCCAATATCATCCACTTTATGGCATCAAGAGTATTATATAAAAAATGAGGGTTTATTTGTGCCTGCAAAGCTTTTAACTGAAAATCACGGGCTTTTAATTTGGCTTCATAGGACTCTTCCATCAATTTTTTTATAGTAATAACTAACTGGTTTGCATTATTCTCTAATAAAGCAAGCGATTTATTATTTTTATCATTGAGCGAGGCAACATTATCAGCTTGATCAATTCCCTCACTTTTCAGTACCATAATGGCATTATTTATTCGTTTTACAGTATTTTCAACTATACTAGAATATATAATAATTAATGCGATAACAAAAACTACGATAACGGCTAAAATCAGCATAGCGCGCATCACATCAAATGAAAAAATATCCGTTCCGTATACTGTAGTAGCTGGCAATCTCATGATTAGATACCAATTTGGTACACTCAATTTAGAAAATGCCACAAGATCAGAATTATTACTCATTTTTCCACTAAGATGTCCTGTCTCATTTTCCAACACAGCTTTTAACTCGGTTGATGAAAGGCCCTCTTTACCAATCAAGCTTGAATCGGGGTGTGAAATTATAAAACCGGTTGAGTCTACCAAGTAAATCTCCTCATCAATGCTTATACCTGCAGAAAATATTTTACTAAGCTTGGTTTCTTCTATATCTAATTGTAGTACACTTGCTATTTCATCATAATTCTTTTTACTTGAAATTGTCATTCGGCAAGATATAACATTAATTAAGCCTGTTCCATCGTATATACGCGTTCCATAGGTCTTCATCCAAACCACTCCACGCTTTAAATTCTCACTGTTTTCCTGCGTAAGCTCGGGCAGCGAATAGAATGTATCCTGCTGGTTTGCGTATATTTTACCGGAAGGTACATATAGTCTAATTTTGCTAATCATATGTTTTCCTTCGTAAGCAGAAACCAGAGATTTAAGTTCAGCATATTCCTCTAGCTGTGTTTGAACATCTGTGCTTCCACTTCTAATATACGGATAAGCCGTGCTAAGAATAGAAAGGGCGCTTTCAGATATTTGTTCAAAACGGTAATCCAGGTTGCTTTTTATTTGATTAACCGCTAATGTCATATTATTTGAAAGCTCATTCTCGATAATATTTGCTGAGTGATTGGAATACATAATTACAATAAGGGTGAGCGGTATAAATACTGTAAAAGCAAAAAGAGCAACTGCTCTTTTTGATAAACGCATATTATCACTATAAAGAAAATTTCTAAATAGCCTATCTCGTAAATTAACTTTATTCATATCTATTTCCTTTCCCTGCAGATGAAATTGCAATATTCCTATATTCACTAGGTGAGAGTCCTGTATATTTCTTAAACAAGCGTGAAAAATAGCTAGGAGAAAGGTATCCTACCTCATAACAAACATCATATAATTTTATGTAAGGGTCTGATAAGAGTTTCTTTGCCTTTTCAAGTCTTGTGTTAGTTAAGTAGTCATTAATCGTAGTACCAGTAACTTGTTTAAATAAAACGCATAAGTATGTAGGGGTCAAGTAGACATCTTTTGCTAACGTAGTTATAGATATCTGCTCCTTAAAATGATCATCAATCGTTTTACGGACTTGATTAATTATAGTGTGGGAATATGTTTTGCTCATACTTCTCATGAGGGAAGCTACCTCGGTATAAAGCTTTTGAATCATAAGACACTGTTGTTCAAAATCCGAACAGCATAAAAACTTCTCTAAAATCATACGTTGATTGGAGTAGTCACTTTTTTTGTTTATCATTACATCGGTTACTATCCTTGTTGGAAGGAGTAGTAAGTAAATCAGCAGATTTTGCTCTTCATCATTATGAAACTTCTCCTTAATTATATCAAAAAGCTCATTCAGCACCTCTAGCACCTGCTCAGCACTACCATGGCTCAGGCACTCCTGCAGACTCTTTTCAGCTCTTTCCTTGAATTCTTTAAGGCTTTCGTCCAGTTCGTATTTATCAATGGAGATAGCTAGTTCGTTATCGAGCAAGTAACGTTTACTTATAGCATTTGAAGCATTCTCGTAAGAAGTCTTTATATTTTCTAGCCCCTTAAATCTTTCACTAATACCAATGGCGACTTTAAGATTCATACCCACATTAAGCCGTTTGTTCAATTTCTCGGAGACCTCAAGTATAGTATCTTCATACTCGTCTTCCAATAAGGAAAGTATCATTATGTATTCACCCTGCTTATTTTCAAAACAAATTGTATCGCTATAAAGCTTACCTACCTTCCTACATTCGTCTTGAATATGCAAAGATAAAAGCTGCCTATCACGTTCGGATAGTGTATAGAAGGTGCTGTATATACTCTGTACTTGAATTACCAGTACACAGTAGTGCATTTCGTCATACAGCGGTATATTCAAAAATGCTATTCGTTCCTTCAATATCTCTGGATTTTCAATGTCATCACGAATCATTGTTATAAAGAAACGTTCTTGCAAAAGAGGAAAGCTCTCATTTAGAAGATTTTCCATATCAGCAAGGTTTTTCTTGCTCCGATTCTCCATTTCCATAATGTTGACTACACGACTAACCGTCTCCTTGAGTTCATCTAAGTCTATTGATTTAAGGATATAGTCTATAGCATCAACTTTAAGTGCCTTTTTAAGGAAGACAATGTCATCATGCCCACTGATGAATATTATCTTTATATCTGGAAAAAGCTCTCGTAAATTTTTAGCTAATGTTATACCGTCCATATACGGCATAAGGACATCAGTAAGTACAAGATCAATTTGATTTTCTTTCACAAAATTTAATGCCTTTTCTCCATCTGGTAGATCTGCAACTATTTGAATATTGTGGGCACTCCAATCAAAGTGTTTCTTTAGTCCTTGGCGCACTAGATCTTCATCATCGACAATGATAGCCTTATACATAAAATTCCTCCTTTATAGTATATTACTGTTTGAGCTATATATAAAAGTTTATGAAAATTGCTTAATCTTAAAATGCTATACCATTAGTGGGATAGCTATAAAACCATGCTGCGCTAGTGTTATGGATTATACGTAGTAATTGAAGTTTATTTAGTTTGCAAAATATGGAATACTTATGTAAATATATTTAGTAACACTTAACAAATTATACAAAAATAATTTATCTGTCAAGTTTATTTTTAAACAATACTACTAATTTCTTATTTATCGAAAATCATTTTTATGTACTATTTGTTTAAAAACTATCACTATCCTTCACTCATTTTTGTGTTCTGTTGACTTCAATGTACTACATGCTATATTTAAAGAAAATATTAGTTCTTTTATCATATTTATCAATTAAAATATAATTCTCCATGCTTATCAGTAATTTTAAAATATCACTAAATTATTGTTAAAAAAATTTAGTGACATAAACCATTTCAGTTTTGGGGGGATAGTCGTGAGTGAGATTCAATATTCTAAAATCATTAATAATCTAATAGAGACAGATGTCCTTGTTATTGGTGGCGGTACTGCGGGTTTCGGAGCAGCTGTAGCAGCAGCTCGTAACGGAGCAAAAACATTATTGCTTGAGCGTTTAAGCATGCTCGGAGGTATGGCGACATCAGGTCTCGTTGGGCCATTTATGACCTGCTATGATAACGATGCACAGGAACAGCTTGTTAAGGGTATCTTTGATGAGTTATGTATACGGACTGAAACCCGAGGAGGTGCTATTCATCCTTCTAAGATTGAAGGTATGACCTCTTATTCCTCATATTATATGGCAAGTCATAGACATGTTACTCCATATCAATCTGAGGTTCTTGCAGTAGTAATGGAAGAAATGGTGGTAGAATCTGGTGCACAAATACTTTATAACGTTCAAGTTATAGATTGTATTACTAATGATGGGAAGATAGAGCATGTTATAGTCCATATGAAAGAAGGTATTGCTGCAATTCGTGCAAAGGTATACATAGATTGCACTGGCGATGCTGATGTAGCATATCTAGCAGGTGTACCCACATGGCTTGGCCAAAAAGAAACAGGTACTATGCAACCTACTACTCTCTTCTTTGAAGTTGGAAATATAGACCGCGAAAAATACTTGGGTGAACTAGAAGCCAACAAAGCCCACCTGGATAATCACACAGCTAATTGTTTTGCTCAATACGTCGCTGAAGCAAAGCGTAACGGAGACTGGACAATTGACCGCAATGAATTAGGAAACTATGAACAAAATATCCCTGGACGATGGAAGATTAATACCACTCGCATAGCACATATTGATGCTACAAAAACATCTGATATAACCAAAGCTCTTATTGAAGGTAGGCGTCAAGTACAAGAAGTTGTTGCTTTCATGAAAAAATACCTCCCTGGTTGCGAGAATATACAGCTTATTCAAGTAGCTACTGCACTTGGTGTTCGCGAAACAAGACACATTGTTGGCAAATATGAGCTTACAGCGGAGGATATTCTATCACGTAAGCATTTTGATGATGCAATATGTACATTCGGATATGCCATTGATGTTCACAATTCAACAGGTGGTGGTGTCACATTTACCTGTGTTGATAAGTACTACACTATACCATATCGTTGTCTGATTCCTGAGAACTGCGATAATATGCTTGTTGCAGGGCGATGTATATGTGGTTCCTCAGAGGCTGCAGCGAGCTATCGTGTTATGCCTGCATGCATAGCTATGGGTCAAGCCGCTGGCACTGCTGCTGCGATAGCACTTAAAAGTGGTGTTCTGCCTGAGAATGTGGATATCGTTAATCTTCGCAATACCCTTATACAGCAAGGTGCAGTTATCAAAGACTAGTTTATAAAAAATATATTAGTAAAGATGCAGTTATCAAAGACTAGTTATAAAAACTATATTAGTAAAGATGCAGTTATCAACTACTAATTTTAAAAAAAAATTATATTATCAAAGGAGACAAAACTATGAAAACCCTCCAAAAAAATTATGATGTTGTCGTCATTGGCGGTGGACCAGGTGGAATTCCCGCAGCAATTGCTGCAAGCAGAAATGGTGCAAAAGTTCTTATGGTAGAGAAAAACGGATATCTTGGTGGTAATTTAACGATAGGTTTACCATTGTTGGGATATCTAGACAAAGACGGCAAGCCTGTGACTGCAGGTATTGCTCAGGAACTTGTAGATGAACTCAAAAAGCGAAATGCATGTACCGAGCATTATACATGCCCCATGCACAACTCCGTAACACTATACGACCATGAAATTTTTAAGGTTGTTGCATTTGAAATGTGCCTCACAGCAGGTATTGATATACTTTTGAACACCGAAATCATCAATACAAATGTAGATAATGGTAGCATCAAATCAGTTACACTTTTTGGTAAGGGTTATTATATAGAGGTTCAGGCTAAAGTCTTTATAGATGCAAGCGGTGACGGTGACATGGGTTACTTAGCTGGTGCTACTTATAATATGGGCCAAAAAGATACTGGTGCACTGCAGCCACCAACTCTTATGTTTACTTTAGGCAACGTAGATACCGACAAGACAATAGATTATATCGCAAGTGATCCTGAACAAATGCGTTTATGTAGTACCATAGAATGCGACTTTGATAAGTACAATGCGGATTTCCTCCGTTCAAATCCACACCACCACGTTATGGTAGGCATGCGTAAGCTTTTCCTTGAATTAAAAGAAAAAGGAGAACTACCTGTTGACAGAGATACTCTTATATATATTAAAAGCTTAATACCAGGAGAAGTACACATAAATACAACAAGGCACCTTGGCATTAATGGTAGTGATGTTCTGGATTTGACTCGCGCAGAGATTGAAGGTCACCTGCAGATACCAAAGTTAGTTGATACTCTCAAAAAATACGTTCCAGGTTTTGAGAACTGCTACATTACTCAAATATATCCTTCACTAGGTGTGCGTGAAACGCGTCGCTTCGCTGGGTTATGCGAGTTGACCGAGGATCAAATTATGGTTGGTGATATACCAGAAGATACTGTTGCACTTGGATCCTACATAATAGATATTCACGAGGGCAACGGAGCTGGTACAATCGTTAAACGAATAAAGCCATATGGTATTCCGTATGGGTGTACAGTAAGTAAGGATATAGATAATCTCATGCTCAGCGGAAGATGTGCTTCTTTGGATGCTGTAGTAATGAGCTCAGCAAGGGTTATGCCAACTTGCATGGCTATCGGTGAAGCCGCTGGCGTTGGCGCTGCACTTGCAGTGAAATACAATATTGCTCCTGCTATGGTTGATGTAAATGAGGTTCGTGGCATTCTTAGAAAAGCTAATGTAATACTCGAACCTGCTGAGTAGCTGGTAGTATTATATATATAAGGAGAATGCTAATATGAAACATGGTATTTATTACGCATATTGGGAGCAGGAATGGGAAGCTGATTACAAATATTATATTGAGAAGGCCGCCAAGCTTGGCTTTGACATACTTGAAATAGCTGCATCACCAATACCCTTTTACAGTGACAGTCAGATAAACGAGCTAAGAGCATGTGCTAGTAGTAATGGTATTACTCTTACAGTTGGTCATGGCCCAAGAGCAGATCAAAATCTTTCCTCGTCTGATGCTGCTGTTCGAAAAAATGCTATTGCCTTTTATACAGATTTATTAAAACGTTTATATAAGTTGGATGTACATTTAATAGGTGGGGCTTTATATTCCTATTGGCCTGTTGATTATACAAAGGCAATTGACAAAAAGGGAGATTGGGAACGTAGTGTAAAGGGAGTTCGTGAGGTTGCCAAGGTAGCAGAGGCCTGTGGCGTTGACTTCTGCCTTGAAGTATTGAATCGATTTGAGAATTATTTGATCAATACAGCTCAAGAGGGTGTAGATTTTGTAAAGGAAGTCGGTCATCCTAATGTAAAGGTAATGTTAGACACCTTTCATATGAATATCGAAGAAGATAGCATTGGCGGAGCAATTAGAACTGCGGGACAATATCTTGGCCATTTACATACTGGAGAATGCAATCGTAAAGTACCTGGCAGAGGAAGAACTCCGTGGAATGAGATTGGCGAAGCGCTATCGGATATCTGTTATAATGGCAGCATTGTTATGGAACCCTTTGTTAAAATGGGTGGAACAGTCGGTTCAAATATTAAGGTTTGGAGAGATATTAGCAATGGTGCAAATGAGGAAATGCTGGACAGGGATGCAAAAGCCGCACTCCACTTCTCCAGATATATGTTAGACCGTAAACCATAGCCAATATGTTTTGCTTACTTATTTGATAAGGGAGATGATTTTATGGATATTATTAGTCAATTTAACCTCACCGGAAAAAAGGCATATGTAACTGGAGGAGCACGTGGTATAGGAAAATGCGCTGCAATAGCACTAGCCCAAGCAGGCGCTGACGTTGCTATAGTTGACATGGATATTCATGAGGCAGACAAAACCTCAAGAGAGATTAAATTATTAGGAGTAAATAGCATCGCCGTAAAAACAGACGTAACAAATCCTGATGACGTAAATAGAATGATTGACACTATAGTGGCAGAATTTGGCGCAATAGATATCGCTTTTAACAATGCAGGCATATGTGTAAATGTTAAGGCTGAAGAAATGTCTTATGAAGATTGGAAGAAGGTTATAGACGTTAACCTGACAGGAGTGTTTCTAACCTCCCAGGCAGTAGGACGTGTAATGATTAAAAACAAAAAAGGCTGTATTATAAATACTGCATCAATGTCAGGCCATATTGTTAATGTGCCTCAGCCACAGAGTGCCTACAATGCATCTAAGGCTGGCGTCATAATGCTGACAAAATCACTCGCCGTAGAGTGGGCACAATACAATGTGAGAGTTAACTCTATAAGTCCTGGTTATATAGGTACAGAGATGACTCTAAAGGCTACAGATTGGATTCCTACTTGGGTTAAGTCCACTCCGGTTAAACGCATGGGTACTCCTGAGGAATTACAAGGAGCAGTCCTTTATCTTGCAAGTGACGCATCGAGCTTTACTACAGGATCTGATATTGTGGTTGATGGAGCATTTACCTGTATTTAATGCAAGAATAAAAAGGGGCTACTTGTAAAAAGTAGTCCCTTAATTTTTTATATGGATTCATTGTTACCGCCCAACAGCGGTAGTTGGTAATTAATAATATTGTTATCAGGAAACTTATGAAGGTAGGAGAAAACTTCATTCGGATTACATAAAATATTATGCTTTTTACAAGTGCTTATCAGAAGTCGATGTAGTTGAGCGTTATTATCACTATTTATCTCATAAGCATACCCGTACTTTTTGTGGTATTTAGACCGCAATCCAGGAAAGTGTTCATCTAACTTCGTATAATAGTATTCTCGATCCCCTTCCCTTAACGTCATCCCAATTCCGAAGTTGATAATCCCCCTTACCTTTGCAGCAATGCAATAACCTAAAATCCCCTCCAAGTTATCTATTGTATCATTTATAAATGGCAAAATTGGAGTTATCCAAACAACGGTTGGGATATCATTGTCTCTTAAAATCTCCAAAACCTCAAATCTTCTCTTGGTTGTACATACATTTGGCTCTATTAATTTGCACAAGCTTTCATCATAAGTAGTCATTGTCATTTGGACTACACACTTTGACTTCTTATTGATACTTTTCAGCAAGTCTAAATCCCGCAATATGAGATCTGACTTTGTTTGAATCGCGAGCCCAAATTTATACTCATCAATGATCTCCAGACACCTTCTTGTCAGCCTTACACTTTCTTCACAGTGCATATAGGGATCACACATTGCACCTGTTCCAATCATACACTTCTTGCGTTTAGAACGAAGGGCTTTCTCCAAAAGTTCTGGTGCATTTTGCTTTACTTCTATGTCCTCAAAGTCATGAGTGAATCCATAGCATTTACTTCTACTGTCACAGTAGATACAACCATGAGAACAACCACGGTACACATTCATTCCATTGTTTGATGATAATATTCCCTTGGCCTGAGCAAAATGCATCGCTCTACCTCCTAATGCTTTTATCTGTATATATGAACTGTTTTAATAATAAACTATTGTCTTATTAATATAACTCCATTATACAGGGTTAAATATGTCAACAACATGTCATAATATAAAATTTGTACTTAAATTATTTAGTTCTTTCAAAGCACTAGTGAGTAAATCTACAGCTATATAAAGTAATAGCACTATAAAGACAATAGCAATATAATTGTTTTTGCAGGAAACTCATGGTAAAATATAGAAGTGTCAATTGCTCAGATTTATAGATTATAAATAGAAGCAAATTAAATGGAGGTAAAAGATGCAACTCTGCATTGTCAATGCTCCGTGTGAGGTCTGATGGGACGAAACTGCACGGAGCGGATATATTTCGTCCGTTAGGCTTTGCACTTTCTTTAATAATTATTTTGAAAGAGGAGCAAAGTCATGTTTAAAAATTTAATAACAACGATCAGGGAACTACGTACCTTCCTGATTCTATGGATTACACAGTCATTTTCGGCACTTGGCAGTGCAATGACTAATTTTGCACTGGTAATTTGGTCATATCAGCAGCAAGGTTCGGCGCTTACCACCTCGGTTTTAGCCGTATGTTCATATGCACCCTATGTATTACTTAGTATTTTCGCAGGTGCGTTGAGCAATCGCTGGAACAAAAAGGTTACGATGCTTACTTGTGATAGTGTTGCGGCGGTTTGTTCTGTTTGCGTACTTATTCTGCTGACAACCGGTAATCTCCATATTTGGCATCTGTATTTGATTAACGCTTTAAATGGATTGATGAATACTGTACAACAGCCGGCGTCAGAAGTGACCATCAGTCTGCTCGCACCACAGAAGCACTATCAGAAGGTAAGTGGGTTGCGTTCGTTTTCGAATTCACTAGTCACTATTTTGACCCCCGTAATTGCTACAGCAATGCTCTCATTTACAAGTATTTATTTCATAATATTATTTGACTTGATTACATTTGTAATGGCTTTTATAGCATTGTTATGCTTTATAAAAATACCAAAAGTTAAAGAGGATATCAAGACTGCAGGAGAAACCATTTTACAGCTAGTAAGGGGTGGAATTCAATATCTTTTGGATAATCGGGGGATACTGGATTTGATGCTGTTTTTGGCAGTAATTAATTTTACCGCTTCTATCTTCAATGCGGCGTTGCCAGCAATGATGCTATCGCGTAGTGGTGCTGGTGAAGTGGCTCTTGGTGCGGTTAATACAGTTACCGGATTGGCAACTTTGTTTGGGAGCATATTAGTTTCTATTATGCCACCACCTAAAAGCCGAGTTCGGGTTATCTGTAATTGTCTGCTTTTTTCCATGAGCACGGAGAATTTCATCCTTGCATTTGGAAGCAGTATACCAGTGTGGTGTATAGGGGCAGTCTTAGGGTGGATATTCATTCCTGTTATGGGTGCTAATATGGATGTACTGTTTCGTACCAAAATCCCCATAGAAATGCAAGGTAGAGTTTATTCTGTGAGAAATTCTTTACAGTTCTTTACCATTCCATTGGGTTATCTATGTGGAGGGTTTTTGGTCGACAGGGTTTTTGAACCCTTTATGGCATCACAATCCGCGAGTAGTGTGTGGATTACACTGTTCGGATCAGGAAAAGGCTCTGGCGCTGCAATGCTATTTTTTGTAATTGGCATGTTTGGAGCATTATCTTGCTTGCCATTTAGAGCAGACAAAAATATTTGGAAGCTAGAAACAAAAGACCTAGAACCATATCTAAGTGAAGGAACAGCAGAACAATAGACTAATAAATCATAAAAAAGGCACATTGCATCAATTATTCATTGGTGTAATGTGCCTTTTAGACAGCTAAGTAGTAATTATATTTTTATTAAGTAGCTTCCGTAGTTAATTTACATCAATTGATTAATTGCACCAATCTTTCATACAGCCCAGTATCAACGATAGTATAATGGCCATCTTTTCCGTGCTGCATTACAGGCTTACCTTCATGTAAGTATGCATAATTTTCAGATGTAGTACCGTCAGAATATATTGTTCTCAAGAGGTAACAATTCTCCAAGGTATTAATATCAACCCCAGGCCATGCTGACGACCTAATCATGTAGTTCATTATAATTTCCTGTGCAAGCTTACTATCGTCCTTGTTGAGAGGATATATAATGCGCTCCACTTGCCCCTTCTTTAACCGTATAAGCTGATAGGATATAACCTTGATGTTTGCTCTTTCCCAAAAACCATTTGGCACATCACTATTGCCTTCATAATTCCAACTATTTATCCAGTCTTGCTTTGCCTTAAAAATGTCGCCATCAATTATTAAATAGGTGTTACCACTATTTATAAAATGATGAACTTCACCATTTTTTAAAGTAATAAATATAGTCTGAGTTCTCCCCGAAATACTCTCTGGATTTTGAACAAGTGTTCCGTTGCTACTATTGATAAGCTTAATAATCTCAGTAATTTCTTCGGCTTCAAATCTTTTGTACTGTTCCTGCTCATCAGAAGGCTGTACAATCAGTTCTATACCTTCAACATCCTTTAGTTGCAAGGACTTTGCCCATAGCATTGAAGGTGTAGTGCTACGGGGATTGGATACAAGTCCAATTGAGACAGCAATAACTGCAATTATTACAGTTGTAACCACCCAAAACTTGGGTTTCTTATAATCTAATATGTTTTTGATTCTTCCTTTAATACTTCCCTCCCCAAATGCAAGAGGGCTCCCGTTTAAAATATGTCTTCCACTGGAAAGTGATAATAATGTAGTGGCATAGGGCTTTTTTGTATCATTACCAGCTTCTTTTATTACCTTTTCATCACAGGAGAGTTCCATATCCATACTCATTAACATAAATGCAATCCATACAAGAGGATTAAACCAATGGATACACAATATTAAGAAAGCAAAAACCTTAATAATGTGATCTTTTCTATTTATATGGGTCTGTTCATGCAGTAAAATATAGCTCTTTTCTTGTGTGCTAAGTCCAGTTGGCAAGTATATCTTTGGTATTATTAATCCTAATACAAAGGGTGTTTTCAAATCTTTTGCTTCATATGTATTTTTCTCTATTAACTGCGCACTTTTTAGCTGTTTTTTTAGTGTTATTATAGAAACAAGGCTGTATATAAGTAATACTACCGTACCTATTACCCATATAAATGCTCCTATTTGTAAATAAATCTGCAATGGGTTTACACTATCCCCAATACTAGATGCGGGAAGTGCCTTACTTATAAAGGAATCAACTATACCTATTCCACTATTAAACTGAGGGCTTTGCTGATACATGATGTCGTGTGGTATCGGTGAAGTATTTATTCTTTGGGGCAAAAGGCTGTATAAGCTTTCAAACGAAAAAGGAATTATCAGACGAAATGCCGCAACACTCCATAAGACATAAGAGATGATTTTTGGAGATTTTTTTAGTAATAGCCTACAAAGTATAACAAATAAAATTACATAACTTGCTGTGAGGCTCATATTTAGCACAGAAATAAATAGCCCACTCATCACTACACCTCCTTATGCTCATCAATAAGCTTCTTTAGCTCTTCTGCTTGATGCTTACTCAGTTTGTTTTTATTAATAAAGGCTGTCAAAAATTTTGGCAAAGAGCCTCCAAAGGTGTCCTCAACAAAACGTATGCTTTGATTTGAGTAGTATTCTTCCTTAGTAATCAAAGACGATACTATAGCATTCTCATTAATTAAGATACCCTTTTGGCATAAATTTTTCAGCACTGTATATGTCGTGGACTTTTTCCATCCCATTTCCTTCTCACATATCTTAACCAACTCACCCGAACCAATGGGCTGGTGCTGCCATATAATATCGACAAACCTTTGTTCACTCTCTGTAAGTTTATGATTCATATATACCTCCTATATCTATCTTATAGACTTAGTATTTCAAAGCAGTTCACTGACCTACACACCAAATAACTTACCAGTCTATAGAGGATTTGAGTAATATTTAGTAGGTCTACAAACTATAGACCTCATGCTAACAGTCTATAACTTATAGACCAATATGTCAATAGGGTTATTAGGAGGCAATATGTACAATGGAGTGAAAGTAAAAATCCAAATCATCGCCGGGATATGGGGACTTTTGTTGCAAATTAAAAGCAGATACCATACTTTGCTATATGCAAAAACGGTATCTGCTTTTATTAATAATCAATTTTTTAAACTATGGTTTCAATGTTGCCTGAATTAGTCCATTATTGTCCAGCTTGGATAATTCCTTAACTTTATCTAAATCTAGACCCATAGCTGCTGTAATACGTTCTCCATATTCGGTATCAGCCAGATAGCAGTGTACAGCATGACGGTATTTTACGTTGTCTGTTACAGGGGCAATATCCGCAGCAGTATTTTCTATTAAAAGCTTACGCTTATCTTCTGTCATTAAGCGGTACAGTTCCCCACCAGCGCGGAAATTATCGTCTGTAGGATCATCCTTTGGATCAAACCTGTACATAGCACCTTCAAGTTTTAGAGGTGGCTCTGCCACTTCTGGTTGTGGTGTCCAATAGCCTTCACTGTTTGGAGAATATGCAGGCATCCTTCCATAGTTTCCATCTACACGCATTGCACCATCTCTGTGATACTCATTGACTTCGCATTTTGCACGGTTAACTGGAATATGATTATGATTAACACCAAGTCTATATCTCTGGGCATCACCATAAGCAAAAAGTCTACCTTGTAAAAATCTATCTGGCGAAAAGCCTATACCTGGAACAACGTGAGCAGGTGAAAAAGCTGATTGCTCAACCTCTGCAAAATAGTTTTCAGGATTGCGGTTTAGTTCAAGGACACCTACCTCTATCAGTGGAAATTCCTTGTGACGCCATATTTTTGTAATATCGAAAGGATTCTCATAGTGATTATGAGCCTGCTCTTCAGTCATTATCTGAACGTACATAGTCCATTTTGGATAGTCTCCACGTTCAATAGCATCAAAAAGATCTCTGCCATGGTATTCTCTGTCCTGTCCACTTATTAGAGCCGCTTCCTGATTTGTGAAATTCTTGATTCCTTGCTGTGTATGGAAGTGGAATTTGCACCAAACACGTTGATTATTGTCATTATAGAAGGAGAAGGTATGCTCTCCATAAAAATGCATATTGCGGAATGAAGCTGGTATGCCACGATCCGACATAACAATGGTTCTTTGGTGGAAAGTTTCAGGAAGCAGCGTCCAAAAATCCCAGTTATTCTGGGCTGAACGCATACCAGTACGTGGATCACGTTTTACAGCTCGGTTAAGATCTGAGAAGTTATGTACATCACGAATGAAAAAAGTAGGGGTATTGTTTCCAACAAGGTCCCAGTTACCCTCTTCAGTATAAAACTTAACAGCAACCCCACGTATATCACGCTCTACATCTGCGGCACCTCTTTCTCCAGCTACAGTCGAAAAACGAACAAAGAGGTCTGTTTTAGTCCCTGGTTGTAGAACCTTTGCTTTGGTGTACTTTGAAATATCACCAGTAACTGTAAGATTACCATATGCACCCCAACCCTTTGCATGCATACGACGCTCTGGTATAACCTCTCGATTAAAGTGTGCCATTTTTTCCATTAACCACACATCCTGCATAACCACCGGGCCTCTCGGGCCAGCCGTTATAGAGTTCTCATTGTCAGCTATTGGTGCTCCTACTTCGTTGGTCAGTTTTTTTCCTTCCATCATAATACCTCCTTTAATAATAATTTTTTGCATTGCCTAGCTATCAATTTATATGCTTTATAGCCTCCATCAGTATTGAAATAGATTGGGCTCAAACTAGTGAAAACCCCATCAGTACAATGGCAGCATATGCACAGCTTTTGGGTAGCATAAGCATCCCCACTTTGGGATGTGATTTTGAGAATAATACAACGGGCATATAGCAGGCAAAACTTATCATTATTGCAAGCCATATAAAAGCCAAACTCCCCCCTGTATTAATGGCTCCTATGAAATAAAATATCATTACAGTCATTCCCAAAATTAAAAAAGGAATATTTCTAATAATTCCCCATTTTAGTGATGGATTTGAGCTTTGCCATCTATTTTGGGGTAATATACATAAAATAATCCGCAGGAGCGCACAACCATATATAATTATGGATATATATATTTTTGAATTAAATATGTAGTATACTTTACCAATTTCCCATAAGAAAATATAAAAGATAGTCATTGTAATGGAGGCAATAAACTTACCCACTCCTAATACAGCTGTATAATTACGACCCTTTTTATCAGCCATAGAACAGATACGTGGAATCAGATGAAAGGCATCTCCAACCCCTAAAGTCAGAGCCATAAGTGAGTATTGCCATCGCAGACTTCCAGTATCTGTAGTAATATACAGCAACAGTGCAGCTATCAGCACTGTAAAAAGATATAATAAATCAAATATGGTCTCAACTATTTTCATGGTTCTTTTCTTTGCATTCATCTTCACCATAATTAATAATTCTCCACACTATTTTGTTAGGTATTAAAGTTGAGCAATGGCTTGTAATAATTCTATTGAGGGACACTATCCACACAGTAAATGTAATGTGCACCTCATTGATATATAAGTGATTAGTTAAAACATATCCATAATGGGATAACAAAGTAAAAACCGAGTTGATTTAGTTTAATAGTAATAAAAAAAAGACATACTTTCTTGTTTAAAATTATATCTGTTTAAATCATTATAGTCAACCTAAAAACCTGTGCTATCTATAACCTCAGCCTATAAACAGGTTTCTAGTCGCCTGTCAAGTTAAGGCTGATACAAAAAATGGGGCAGTCGCACTAAACTTATATTAGTTCGACTGCCCCATCTTTGATTCTAAAATAAACTATTCATCATCTTCGTCATCTTCATCTATAATTTAATAGGTATGTAAAGATCAACTTCACAATAGTCATCAGAGGTGATATTCTCATCAAACATTTCAAAATGATAGGCTGGGCTCTCCAAATACCCGGATTTGGGTAGCCATTCTGAATAAATGTAATAAAGAGTTTGAAATAGATTGGCTGTATTTGTCTCTTTAGCATGATGTAAACCAATATATTTAAATATAGCATATTTGTTGGTAGGAACTTTATAAAGCATCATATCAGTAGGTAAAGCATGTGCATGTGAGACTTGAACAGAGGGCATATAATAACAGTACCCTTCTTCTTCTGGATTATGAGCAACCAACCCGATGTATATATTGGGGTTTATAATATTTTTTATTTCACATTTTCTATTAAAATAGAAATCATTTCCTTTGGCATTAGCCTCAAAAAATTCTATATCATAATCCTCTCTTATTTTATATTTTATCCCTGCTATTAGAAATTCTGGTTTGACAACTATTTCAGGAGTAATAATAATAGCGTTTTCTCCAATGGCTTTTATGTAATCAAGATTTACTTTATCAGTAATATTAATTTGGGGCTTTTGTTTTCGGAACCTGTCTGGGCTAATACTAAATGTCTTTTCAAAGGCACGAATATATGATTGTTCATAATTAAACCCATACTCTGTAGCGATATCACATATTTTTAAATCAGTATTTAATAGTTCATTAATACTACATGATAATTTTCTTTTCTTAACATAGTCCATGAGTGTAATTTTAGAAGCTTGGTGAAATAGCCTATCAAGGTAAAACTTGGACAAGTTAACATGTAATGATAAATCATCAAGTGTAATTTTTTTATTAATATTTCTTTCAATAAAATCTATAGATTTTATGATATAATGCAGTGAATTTCGATCCACAAAACATCTCCTCTTACAATTAATTACTAATTATTATACTATTTTTTCGTTTAAATTTATAGCAAAAAATGTTAATTGGTGTCTTTATAAAAGTAATATAATTTTTACAAGTATAGTTTACAGAGGTGAGAAGTTAATTGTTTGACTTAATTATTAAACTAGGTTTTGACATATTTCAAATATTTGCTCAAATTATTTTGAGTTCAATTATCGCATTTTTTTTGTACTATTTCTTAAAGGATAGGCAATTAGCTCCCGTTACTCTTTTAACAGATATAATAACAATGCTTGCTGCTTCTATTTTGGGAATTTTGCTACCGTTCAACACTTTTGGAATGCTACCGTTATTTTTTGTCTTCCTCAATCTTGGATATAAGTACTATCAAGTTATGCCAGCTTTATTGTCCAATTTTATTTTTAATATGTCAGTTCCCTTCAAGGATCCTACCTTTGTATTCAGGACTGGATATAAAAGAGTACTATTGGCTTTTGTCATTGGAGTTATTGCGGGATTCATACTAAGGAAGATTCGAAACACTGAATGGGCCTTTAGAAGCAAACAACCTGAGATACTTTATAAATCCATTAGGATATCTAATATTCTTAATCACATTAATCAAAACATTAACCTTATGGGCATTTACATGATACTTGGAGTAATATTAAACAGACTATTTAATGATTATGTTATGTATACGTTAACAACTCAGATTGCCAGTAATTCAGTTACTGCATTTATACCACGGTATATGTCCACGTTTAATGTTGTAAGCCCTGGATTTCTATTGGCACTATGCATTATTTATGCACTGCTTAATATATCAAATATTTCTGCCTTGCTGTTAGTATTGAAGCCAAAAGGCTTAATGTCCGTAGTTGGATATTATATAGTATGGATCATGATTTTGGCTATAAACATGTTTATTAGATAAATAATTATTAAAAATATTAGGAGGGAAAAAATGAAAATAACTAAAAGTATAATTATTTACGGAATCATAATTCTTCTTTGCCTTGCTGCCTTTGGAGGATACATTGCAACCCAGTTAAACGACGCCAGTGACAAAGAGACAGTGCAAGCTGCTGATAGTACTATACCTATAGCAGCTTCAACAACAGGCTCAACAGCAACTGATTCCGGGGTAAGCGCTGCTACAAACGACGACACCAATACTAAAGTAGATGATAAAAAGCAAAAACATATACAGCAGGTTATGAGTAGAGAAAATGAGATACTTGATCCCAACCCTATCATTGGTGTGGGTAAAGGAACAGATTTTGCTAAAGCAACTTCAGACGCTATTAATAATGCAGGAGGAATGCAAAGTATAATAAAAAAAGGCGACGTTGTTCTCATTAAGCCAAACCTCTGCTTGGCGTTGGAAAGTCCTGGTTCTCCTATGACTACTGATTATAGAGTGGTTGAGGAAGTGGTAAGAATCGCTAAAGAATGTGGAGCATCGAAAATAATAATAGCAGAAGGTAACTTTGCCTCCAATGCATTCGAAGATAAGTATAATAAGTATGATACTATCAAAGATGTAGAGTTCTATAATTTTAATGATTGCGAGCAAAAAGACTGTTACGAACTGACACCTCAAAAAAGTTTAGTTGGTAAGGCTATTTTTATACCAAAGGTTTATATGGATGCAGATGTTGTAATTAATGTAGCAAAACTGAAAACACACTTTATTACAGGCGTGTCGTTAGGTCTTAAAAACAGCATCGGTGTTCCATCATATAAGATTTATGGTGGAAGTTCAAGTAAAGATGGCCTTCATTTTTTGGGTTTAGAAGAAGCTATTATTGACTTAAACAAGATTAGAAAGCCTGAGTTTACCATCATTGACGGTATAGTCGGAGGGGAAGGATATGGTCCAACATCTAATACTCCTGTAGAATCAAATGTTGTTTTTGCAGGTAAGGATATTGTAGCAGTGGATACAGTAGCGTTAACTTTTATGGGATTTGACCTAAATGCTATAACACATGTAAAAAGAGCTGCAGAAGAGAAGCTTGGGATAGCTGACCTTACTAAGATAGTGGTCAAAGGGGCTAACCTAAAGACTGATAGTATGAAGTTTGCTCCTGCAACTTAATTAAAGCCTATGTTAACAAATGTTGTATATGAACTACAAAGAATATTTGAACTAATCATAATACAGTTCCGCCAGATATTTCCGTATTGGATACTGGGAGTTCTAGCGGGGTCGCTCCTCTCTGTTTATGCTTTAGAAAAAATAGAAAAGCTCATTGGCAACCTTAACAAAGAAGGGTTCAGCATTTTGAAAATCACACTTGCAGCTATGCTTGGAGTGGCCTCCCCTATTTGTATGTATGGAACAGTTCCATTGATTGTTTCTCTTGCGAAAAGAGGCCTCCCTGAGTATATTATGGCAGCTTTTATGATTAGCTCCATTTTGCTCAACCCAAATCTTCTATTGATGAGTGTTTCCTTGGGAATGCCAATTGCATTGTTTAGACTGTTTTCAGCTGTGGCAGCTGGTGTTTTGGCAGGTATTCTTGTAAAAATATTTTTCAGAAAAAGAAGTCTGTTCAGACTGACTGAAAATGAAGGTAGTGGAATGGTGAGCAGGAAAAGAAAGAAGCTTCTCAATGATATACACAAATCCATTACTATAACTGCTCCATACTTACTTGCTGGAATATTACTAACAGCGCTGTTTGACAGATATTTCCCCAAAGGATATATAGTTGCTGCCTTTGGGCAAAACAGAGGATTAGGTATTCTCTTTGCAGTCTCCATGGGAGTCCCTATATATGCTTGTGGAGGAGGCTCGATACCACTATTGAAGCTATGGTTGCATGAAGGAATGACAGTTGGTTCAGCTATAGCTTTTATGCTCTCCGGTGCAGCAACCAAGTTTACAAACCTTGGTGCTGTAAAAATTATTTTGGGGTTAAGGAATTTTATTATATATATAGTCTTTAACATATTATTTAGTATTTGTGCGGGGTTACTTGCTAATGCAATTTTATGATATTACAACAAATATGGTTCTCCCATCTATAGGGAGCATTTCCTGTCTATACTTTTAGAAATATTATTGGGGGCAAAGCAGATGAGTAAGGTCTCAATAACAAGGTGCTCAAGTTATGATTATGAAATTGTCAAGGATTCTGTAAGAAGTGCACTTGATCTCTTGGGCGGAATATCTAGCTTTATTAGTAGCGGTGATAAAGTATTATTGAAGGTCAATCTCTTGATAAAAAGAAAGCCTGAGAAGGTTACTACAACACATCCTGCAATTGTACAGGCTGTCGCTGAGCTAGTGCTAGAAGCAGGAGGTAAACCCATTATTGGCGACAGCCCTGGGGGGTATCACTTTTATAGCGAGAGCACGTTGAAAGAGGTTTATGAAACCTGCGGTATGAAAGATGCTGCCACAAAAAGTGGAGCAGAATTAAATTTCAACACTGAGGTTATCGATGTGCCTTATCCCAGTGGAAAGATTATGAAGAGTATAAAAACAATTAAACCCGTTCTTGAGGTAGATAAGATTATAAGTATCCCAAAAATAAAGACACATATGATGACTGTATATAGCGGAGCAGTTAAAAACATGTTTGGTATAATTCCAGGAAGCTATAAAGCCGAATATCATCTGCGATTTGATGATACCAGTGATTTTGCAGACTTGCTAATTGATATATGTTCTTTTTCAAAACCAGTGTTAACCATTATGGATGCTATAATTGGTATGGAAGGATATGGACCTACTAACGGAGCACCAAAAAAGGTTGGCTTGGTAATGGCTAGCAAAGACCCATATGCCTTAGATGCCATAGCTGCAAAGGTGATTGGCCTTGAGGGTTCACAGGTTCCAACTATACGCAAAGCTATCGACAGGGGCTTATACGATGGAAATATTGATGGAATTGATATTCTTGGCGAAGCTATTAATGATGTAAAAGTTGAGGATTTTAAGAAACCTACTGTAAAGGTTGCCTTCAATTTCTATAGCCTATTGATCCCAAAACCGTTGTTGAAACGTATTAATCGGTTTATTAAGCCCACTCCTAGGTTTAATAAAATTAAATGCAAGGGATGCTCAATGTGTGCAAAAAGCTGTCCTCCAAAGGCTATTACTATGGAAAACGGAAAGCCTAAGGTCCAGCTTGAGAATTGTATAAGGTGCTTTTGTTGTCATGAATTGTGTGCTTTTGATGCTGTTCAAATCAAGAGGCCATGGTTTTTGAGGCTTTTACTCAGATAAAACAATAAACCTAAAATGAAAAACTAAAATAGATTGAGTTTAATTAAAAGGCTGGATTCATAAAACATGAATCCATTTTTCTATTTTTTTAAAGTTTATATTGATTAATATGACCTTATATCGGATAATTATAGGTGATTATTTAGCAAGTTTTCTCATATTATTACATTTATTGGAAAGGATGTTTATATGCCAAAATTCAACAATATCAAAGTAAGCAGCAAAATCCTGATAGTATTTTTAATTCCTCTGCTATTCATGTTTGCAGGCAGTGTATTATCTCAAATATCAAGTACTACCAAAAACTCTATAATGAATGAATTTTATAATTATTCCTACCAATTAAATAGCTACCTACTTAATTCGGATAGGGATTTATATCAGGCTATGCTTTTCTCTACGAATATGCAAAACAGCCAACTTTCACAGGATCAGGCTACTAACCTTTACAATGAATATGTTGGCAATAGAGATCAAGTAGCACAACAATTAGTAAGCATTAAAGAATTAATAACCTCCAACCAAGATAGCTTTAGTAACTACAAACACGAGAAATCAAATCTTACTATGGCAGAACTGGTTAAACAATACGAAGATTATTTCAATAGCTGGATAGCATTAGTTGATAACAAAAGCTATAAGATAACTAACTCTTTAGAATATGAAAAGCAGTTTGCAGATACTAGAGAAAGCATCAACCAGATGGAAGAGATTATAGAAGTACATAATAAAGACCTTATGAAGAAGTATCAAACATCGGTGGATTATGAAAAAATGAATGCAATTATAGTACTCGTCTTAAGCATAGTAATTTCGGCCCTATTTGGCTTAATAACTATATTGAACCTTAGAAAGCGCACCAAGGACACTGTTAATCTTATTAATAAGACAGCAAACTGCGACTTGAAATATGATAACTATTATGAGAGATATTTGTCACAGAAGGATGAATTGGCTCAAATAATACAGGCAGAAGCAAAAGCCCGTAAAGAAATAAGAAACATTATTTCAAGCGTATCCCAGCAATCTGATGTACTAAAAGCTGCTATTGCCGATGTAAACGCAAATATTATACAGCTGGATAGCCAAATAGAAGAAATATCCGCAACCACTGAAGAAATGTCTGCAGGGCTTGAAGAAACTGCTGCATCTTCACAAGAAATTAATGCAGCTTCATCTGAAATTGAACAGGCTATTGAAAATATTGCCCAAAAGTCACAACAGGGTGCTGAATCGGCAGCACAAATAAGTCAGAAGGCAAGCAATTTAAAAATAACCTTTACTGAGTCCCGTGACAACTCAACAGCTTTATTTGATACTGTGAATAAAAACCTTAGTACTGCCATACATGAATCGAAATCTGTTGAACAAATTCATTTACTCGCTGATGCAATACTGCAAATCACTTCTCAGACAAACCTTTTGGCTTTGAATGCTGCAATAGAAGCAGCAAGAGCTGGAGAAGCAGGTAAAGGCTTCGCAGTGGTTGCTGAAGAAATAAGAAAATTGGCCGAGGACTCTAGCAAGACTGCTACTCAAATCCAATCCACTACAAAGGCAGTAATCAGTGCTGTTGACAATTTAACCACTAATTCTAATAAACTATTAGAATTTATGCATACCAACGTTGATTCGGATTATAAAATCATGTTACGTGCTTCTAATGACTATAATGATGACGCCAATAATATTAGCATACTAGTTACCGAATTTAGCTCAACCTCTGAAGAACTTTTAGCCTCTATTGAAAGTATTGCCAAAGCTATTAGCGAGGTAACGGCTTCAACAAACGAGAGTGCACAAGGTTCAAATGAAATAGCTGCTAAAACCTCAAGTATCGCTAATATGTCCAGTAGTATCCTTGAGAGTGTTAATTCCACAAAGAATAGTGCTGATGTCTTGAGAGATTTGGTATTAAAATTTAAAGTATAATAATTATGCAAGTTTCAACTTTTTACTTGTTGACAGTTTGTTCTGGATATGCTACAATTAAAAAGTATTTCGAAAGTGATAATTATTTGCACACATTATTTGTAAATGATTTAGTATCATTTGCAACGAATGTGTGTTTTTTATTTATACAAGAAAATATAATAAAATTATGGAGGTACCAATATGAATAATGGTATAGTAAAATGGTTTAACGCAGAAAAAGGATTTGGTTTTATTTCAGTAGATGGTGGAGAAGATGTATTCGTTCATTATTCTGCAATCCAGTCAAATGGCTACAAAACCCTAGATGAAGGTCAGAGGGTAACTTTTGATTTAGAAAAGGGCAGACGTGGCTTGCAAGCTACTAATGTTTATGTAGCTTAATCCCCGCCAAAAAGCTATCATATAGCTAAATTAGGCTTTAGTCAATATTACATTATGAATTATGTTTTAACAATACTATTAAGATTTAACGTTTTAATTTGGTACTTATCTAGCATATAATCCATTCATTTAGTAATACTTGCCTGTAATATCCTATTTACTTGGTAAATGGAATAAAAAGAGGAGCCCTTGCTCTTCTTTTTTTATTTGCCTAATGTATTATTAAATGAAAGGAGATAAAATGTTATTTAAATTTAAATCACTAGTATGCAATAAATGCAAATCTGTAATGCTTAACCTTCCGGAAGTTGAATATAAAAAACTAAGAGGCTTGCATTTAAGATGTGAATGTTGCGGCCATGTAGTTTTTATAAAAAAATAAGGAGTTATAGCTACTTGTTTCTTTTAGCTTGCAGTAGTATACTAATTATTGAATTCCAGTGACCATAGTCACTAAAAGGTACTCAATAAACTTAACGTATGGATTTTCCGTTATAATTATTATAGCTTTATATGTGACAGTACTATTTATAATATATAAGTGACAGTACTATTCATAATATATAAGTGACAGTACAATGACAATTAATATCGAAAATACTAAGATAATTTATATCGAAAATACTATGATAATTTATATCGAAAGTACTAAGATAATTTATATCGAAAATACTAAGATAATTTATATCGAAAATACTATGATAATTTATATCGAAAGTACTAAGATAATTTATATCGAAAATACTATGATAATTTATATCGAAAGTACTAAGATAATTTATATCGAAAGTACTAAGATAATTTATATCGAAAGAACTATGTTTGCAAATATACTATAGTTCTAATAAAGGGGTAAACCATGAAAAAAGATGTGATTAGTAAAAGAAAGTTACAAGCTGCCCAAACAAAAAAGAAAATTTATGATACCGCCAAGAAAATGTTCCTTGAGTTTGGTGTTGATAACGTAAGTGTGGACTCTATTGTAGAGGCAGTAGGCATATCAAAAGGTGCCTTCTATGTGCATTATGAGTCTAAAGACGCCTTGGCTTCTATTTTAATTACTGACTATGTAAAAGAAATAGATTCCAATTATAAAAGTTACCTGGAAAGCATAGGTAATAATGTATCTTCCCCAGATATTATTTTATTATTAACAGAAAAAGTAGCAGAAATTCTCGAGAGTAAAATAGGCTGCGAAAATATGAAAATTTTATATAAATTACATTTAACCGAGGCAATTGATACTCAATCTTCTGTGAGTTATAATCGAGATCTATATAAGTTGTATAGCGATATACTTGAGAGAGGTATTACTCGGGGTGAGTTTACTTTAGACTTACCGGTTAATATCCTTGTAAACCATTTAGTATTAGCCATGAGGGGTATTACTTTTGAATGGTGTATTAGATACCCTGATTTTAATTTGAAGGAGCAGTTTTTACTACACTTTAAAATCCTACTAAATGGAATTATAAAGCGATAAATAGTACTTCAAGGGGCTGTTTCACAATGTATGTTTTTTTCATCTTCAGAATTAAACAAAAAGCCTCCGCAACATTAAGTAAACTTACTTAATGTTGCGGAGGAATTCATTAGCATCAACTTTTACAAAAATTAAAACAGTTAAGTCAATACTTAGAAGTAGTTAAGTCAATATGATATATTATTTAACCATATTAAATAGACTGTATATAATTTTTGCTGCCTCTGCCCTTGTTGAGATGTTCTTAGGAGCATACATACCATTTCCTATTCCTGATACAATACCTGCCTTTTGCACTGACTCCACTGCTTCCATTGCATATGCAGATATGTCAGCCTTGTCAGTAAACTCTGTTACATTTTTACTCTCAAGACTAATCTTTGCAACCTTTGCTGTATTGTAAAGCATTACCGCCATATCCTGGCGAGAAATCAGGTCTGTTACTCCAAAATTACCGTCCGTCTTACCCTTAACTATTCCAAGCTTCTGGGCTGTTGCTATAGAATTATAATACCAAGCTCCTTCTTTTACATCCTTAAATGTTGTGGTAGCTGTGCTATCAGTTAGTTCAAATGCCTTTACTAACATTTGTATAAAC
>JAEXOY010000011.1 GCA_023439045.1 Bacillota bacterium
AGAATGACCAATTGCGACTGACAGATATTGCTGATATCGAATCTGGATTCTCGGAACCAAATCGCAACCAGCTTAAATACAATGGAGAAAAAGCAATGGGCATAGCTATTGCTGCTGCATCAGGAACTGATATTACGAAAGTTGGCAAGGCTGTAGAAACGAGATTGGAAGAGATATCTAAGAGCCATCTGCCGATAGGCATTGCGTATAATAAGATCTTCTATCAACCAGAAAGAGTAACAGATGCCTTATCATCATTTTTTGTAAATTTGATTGAGTCCATTATTATAGTCTTGGTCATATTGATGCTGACTATGGGATTCCGTAGCGGTGTAATCATCGGGGTCAGTCTTCTTACAATTGTTATAGGTTCATTCCTGTTCCTTGGTGTATTTGAAGGATCTATGCAGCGTGTATCATTAGCGACGTTCATATTGGCTATGGGAATGCTTGTAGATAATGCCATAGTCATTATCGATGGTATATTGGTGGATCTTAGTATAGGCAAGCCACGAAAAGAGGCTCTAACCACAATTGGCAAGAAAACAGCAATGCCTCTGTTAGGTGCGACTCTTATCGCCATACTTGCTTTTTTGCCAATATTCATGTCTCCTGACACGGCTGGAGTTTATATCCGAGATCTCTTTATTGTGATGGCCGTAAGCCTACTGTTAAGTTGGATTTTAGCTCTTACCCATGTTCCGTTAATGGCTAGTTTGTGGCTCAAACAACCTAAAAGTCAGGAGAGCGGACAATTATACAATGGGTGGATTTACCGTTTATTACGCTCTCTACTTGGATTTGGTCTTAGACATCGTTTGTCAATGCTTATTTGTGGGATAATCTTAATTGTTGGCAGTATTATTGGTTACGGTTATCTAAAACAAGGGTTCTTCCCAGATATGACATATGACCAACTCTACATTGAGTACAAGCTCCCTGAAAACATCAATTATACAAGGGTTGAGCGCGATTTGTCCGAAATTGAGGCTTATCTCAAAAGTCGAGATGAAGTAACTGATATTACCACCTCCCTAGGAGGAACTCCTGCTCGCTATAACCTTGTGCGTAGTATTGCTACACCTTCCTTGTCGTATGGTGAGTTGATAGTATCCTTCACTTCGGCAAAAAGCATTGACGAAAATATAGTAGATATTCAAAACTATCTCTCAACCAACTACCCTGATGCATATGTGAAGGTAAAGAAGTACAATATTATGTACAAGAAATATCCTATTGAGGTGCAGGTTCTCGGTCCAGACCCCGCTGTGTTGAATAATCTAGCCGATCAGATTCGAGATATAATGGAACAGAGTCCAGAGGTCTGCCTTATTACCACTGATTGGGATGATAAAATACAATGCTACACTGTCGATTACAAGCAAAATTTGGCTCGTAGAGCAGGTATCAGCAGAGAGGATATATCTATGTCGTTGCTAACTGCCACAGGAGGTATACCTATTGGCAAATTTTATGAAGGACGCAACGAGAATACAATATATCTGAAATGCGAAGAAGCAGATGGCAGTCCAATTGACAATTTGGAGAATGTCCCAATCTTTTCTCTACTCCCTAATATAAGCGGTCTGCTTACTGAGGAGATGCTACTCAAAATCAAAAGTGGCGTAATTTCCAGGGAAGAGGTAGTTGAAGAGGTTATGAAAACGACACCTCTGCGCGAGCTTGGTAGTGGTGTAGAGATAGAGTGGGAATATCCTGTAATACCTCGAC
This sequence comes from Bacillota bacterium, assembly GCA_023439045.1. GTDB lineage: Bacteria > Bacillota > Clostridia > Acetivibrionales > DSM-1351 > Ruminiclostridium. The sequence goes on from JAEXOY010000011.1 coordinate 1,732, forward strand.
ACAATGGTCAGAGAGCGCAGACCATTATGTGTTCACCTGTGTATGGCATTGAAACGGAAGCAGCTCAACAGATTATAGAGCGTAAAATAGAGCAGATGGAGTTTCCTGATGGATATACCATTCGCTGGGGTGGCGAAAAGGAGGCTAGTTCTCAGACGCTACACTATCTGTTCAAGAGTTATCCGCTATGCATAGTTTTGATAATTGCAGTTCTGATACTGCTCTTTAAAGATTATCGTAAGCCGATGGTGATACTCTGTTGTATTCCTCTATTGGCCGTTGGAATTGTCGGTGCTATGTTTATCAGTGGTAAGGTTTTTAACTTCTGTGCTATTGTAGGCGCATTGGGTTTAATTGGTATGCTCATCAAGAACTGCATTGTGTTGATGGATGAGATAAGTGCCCAATTAGAGAGTGGAGTGGAAGCTCATACTGCACTTATAGAGAGTTCTTGTTCTCGATTAAGAGCCGTAATGATGGCATCACTAACTACCATACTTGGTATGATACCCCTTCTATCGGATGATTTGTTCGGTTCAATGGCAGTGACCATAATGGGTGGCTTGTTGTTTTCTACACTCGCAACACTCATATACTTGCCGATATTTTATGCATTGTTTTTTAAAATAAGGATTAAGAAATGAAAAAACTGAATATCATATTTATGTTACTCATAGTGCCAATATGTACTATGGCACAAGAGAGATTGACTCTTGACGAGTGTCTTGAATTGGCAAAGAGTCATAACAAACGAATTGAAGCTTCTAATTTTCAGATAGAATCGGCTAAATATATAATCGCCAAAACCAAATGTAGCAAAATCCAAAACCAAACGCGACTTTTCGACCTCAAAGGTCAGTCAAATCGAAATGCGACAACAATTTGACGCACACACATAAATCAAAGCACAATAAAAGAGTCCTCGAATGGCATTTGAACACCATTTGAGGACTCCTCTTTTTATACCTTCCACTCGGCTTACTATGCAGCCTCTCGTTCAGTGTAGAACATCATATCGGTATAGGTTGCGTTGTAGTTCATCGTGGCATTGAACTCAACCTTTCGACATCGAGCGAAAGGGTTGCCTATTGTTTGGTTCTTGCCCAGCCACTCACAGAGCTCCACGATAGAGGACTTATTCGATGTGAAGTACACAAAGGCGTGTTCCTTCAACACCGTCAGGACATCGAGGTAGTCGGACATTCTCCAATACATATTATATGTACCGACCTCGGTACTCAAATATGGAGGGTCCACCAAGAACACCACATGGGGCGTATCCTTGTAC
>JAEXOY010000013.1 GCA_023439045.1 Bacillota bacterium
GCTGATACTGTGGTTGCGCTTGCTGTGCCTGCTGATGCTGTGGTTGAGCTTGCTGTGCCTGCTGATACTGTTGTTGAGTTTGCTGTGCCTGCTGATGCTGTAGTTGTGCTTGCTGCACCTGTTGTGCCTGCTGATGCTGTGGTTGCGCTTGCTGTTGAGTATCTAGGTTTTGATCTAGCTTTGCCCCACAGCTTGCACAAAAAGGCTTTCCTAGTGAAATCTTATTCCCACATTGTTCACAAAACATAAATTATCTCCTCCTAAATTAAAATAACATTACTGAAGTATAAACATTAAAATAAAGAAAAGTAATTATTAGATATTTAAAGCATAAATTGACATAAAAATAAATATTTATAAAATATAACTATATTAGTATATTTATGTCAAATATAATATAATTATAATACACTCTAAGCAAATTACAAATGTTTTATTAAAAATAAAGTACCATTTGATGATATTTTTATTGATTTTATTTTTATTATTGATACGATATTTTCTTTATATTACAATCCCTTCTTTATAATTTCCTCCCCTATCTCCTGGAATAAAGGTGCTGCTGCTTCCGAGCCGCTCTTTCCATTTTCAATAAATATTGCAACAGAGTATTTGGGCTTTGTTGCTGGGAAAAACCCAGCAAACCAAGCCTGAGTAACCTTTTCTCCTTCAATTAGCTGCCCCGTTTCAGCACTTCCCGTCTTTCCCCCTGCCCCTCCATAGCCGTCAAGGTTTGCCTTCTTACCCGTTCCACTCCGTATTACTCCCACCATCAAGTCTCTGATACTTTGGGCCGTCGCCTTCGACATAACTCTAGTTTCACTTCTATTTGCAAGGTCACGTATTTTATTACCCTCATTATCTGTTACACAGTTAACTATATTAACATTATGCTTGTTACCACCATTTGCTATAGTAGCCACCATATCTGCAATCTGTACTGGGGTAGCTAGAACAGAACCCTGTCCAATTGAAATATTCGCCAAATCTCCTGGATTTACAATATCCTTTGAATTAGGTAACACTCCCTTTGCCTCATCAATTTTTTGAAGTGTTAGGCCCGTAGTCTTACCTAAACCCAAGCTCTGGGCCATTGATAGAATAGGTTCGATTCCTAGGTTCATTGAGAAATTAATAAAATAAGAATTACACGAATTTGCTAACGCACTTGAAATATCAATTTCTCCGTGCCCCCCTTTTTCATAGGAGGAGCATCTAATAAGAGAGTTACCTACCTGAATATACCCTGTGCAATTATATATTTCGTTGAATGAAGGATTTATCTCATATACAGCTGCAAGATCAACAAGCTTAAATATTGAGCCAATATTATATTGGGCAAGGGCTCTATTATACAGTGGTTGTTTATTGTTATTCAAATAATTCTGTACATCATTAGGGTTAAAATCGGGTTTAGAGCATATCCCAACAATGTTGCCATTACTTACATCTTCAACTACTACAGCACCCGTTAAACCCCTTTTATCCAATGCATTTTCTATAATGCTCTGTATATGGTAATCTAAGGTTAGTTGAATATCTAATTTTTTATTTTGCTTAGTATCAGGTTTAATTACACGATACCCCAACCCATCAAGTAAATTATTATTTGCATCAGTAACAACCCCTATAGTGGTATCCTTACCAAAATTCAAGATGCTTTCATACTGCTTTTCCAGCCCAAAGCTTCCTACATTATCGACTTGATTAATATAGCCCAATATATGCTTTGCCTTAGTATCAGTACCATACCTGTCTAGAGAATTCACAAATGAGATTCCCTCAATATTTTTGCTCATTATTAAAGCTCTTGTCTCTTGATCTACGTCTATTAGTATTGGGTTCTTTGTGGTTCTTATTTTCTCAATAGTCTTTTGAGCATCAAGCCCTGTAAGACTACATATCTCGATGAGTGTAGCATCGGCCTCCTTTTTTAACAAAAGAGGTTTCAATACAGCAGTAATTTTAGCAATCCTGCTAGTAAATCTTATTCCGTTTCTATCTAAAAAATCACCTCGGACATTCTCAATCTCAATATTACTCACTCTTTGAGCAGAAGCCTTCTGAGACAGCATGCTAGACGAGATTATTTGTATATAGAACATTCTTGCAACAAGACTAATAAATATAATCAAAAAAACGATTGCTACACGTTTTAATCTATTTTGAAGCATAAAAAAATCCCTTCAAACAAAATAATAATTAAATTATGTCCATTTAAAGGGATTAGCTATACTATTTCCTTCTTAATATTGAAAACTCGCAAACCTTTTGATCCATTGGTATTTGCATTATCATCTGTGGATGGGGAGCTGTTCTGATACTCTCGCCCTCCTCATTAATTATCTGAGAAATTTTTTGTGTGAAATATGAACCATCAGGTCTTAGCACCTCTATCTCATCACCAACAATTAATCGGTTTCTCTGCTCAACTGTAGCAATTCCGGTCTCTTCATTATAATCTAAAACAAGACCTACAAAGTCGTACTCTCTGATATATGAACTTGTATTATAAATCTGATCGTTGCCCGTTGTTTTATCAAAATAAAAGCCTGTAGTATATTCTCTATGACTTGCCTTCGAAAGCTCTTCCAGCCACTTTGGGTCAAACTTATAATTTGCAGGGTCCTTGTGGTACTCATCAATTGCCTTTCGGTATGCACTTACAACAGTGGCTACATAAAATGAGCTCTTCATACGACCTTCGAGCTTGAAGCTATAAATACCTGCTTCAATCAACTGCGGAATGTGCTCAATCATGCATAGATCTTTGGAATTAAAGATATAGGTCCCTCTTTCGTCCTCATATACAGGGTAATACTCTCCCGGCCTTTTTTCTTCTACTAAGCTGTATTTCCATCTGCAAGGATGGGAACAGGCGCCCTTATTTGAGTCGCGTCCTGTCATGTAGCTGCTTAGGAGACACCTACCTGAGTACGAAATACACATTGCTCCATGTACGAAGGCTTCTATATCTAAACCCTGTGGGGTTTTATCCTTAATCTCCCGTATTTCATCAAAAGATAGCTCACGTGCAACAACTACCCTTTTTGCGCCGAGCTTATACCAAAACTCTGCACTTTTATAGTTTGTATTATTGGCCTGGGTACTAATATGAATTTCCATATCAGGTGAAACTTCTCTTGCTATAGAGAATATACCTGGGTCAGATACTATGATTGCGTCCACGCCTATTCCCTCAAGCTGCTTTATATACTGTGGAAGCCCTACCAAGTCATGGTTATGAGGAATGATATTTACAGTAACGTAGACTCTAGCACCCCTATTATGTGCAAACTCTACGCCCTCCTTCATCTGCTCAGGTGAAAAATTGTCAGCGGACGCACGAAGCCCAAAACGTTGTCCCCCGATATACACTGCATCTGCTCCATATAAAATCGCCATCTTAAGTTTTTCAAGATTGCCTGCTGGTGCTAAAAGCTCAATTTTCTCCATATTTGCCTCTCGTTTTTATAAATTATTGATTATACATTTGTACGTATATTGCCATATTAACTACCACATCTATTTCCATGCTACTATTCATATACTTTCCTGACCACAGTTAATTACTTCCGATAACTAAGCGCTACCCCATCCCCTATTGGGATAATACTTGTTTCAAAGTCCTCATCTTGACATAAGTCATGCAAAAATGTACGCATTCTGTTGACTATAGTCTTCTTCCTTCTTACCACAAGAGTATCTGTTGCTATCATACCCTTGTATAAAACATTGTCTGATACCAATAGACCTCCCTTATTAAGCATCCTTTTGCTGTGTTCAAGGAATTCATTGTATTGCCCCTTTGCAGCATCAAGAAAAATCATATCATAATTCTTATTTAGGCATGCAAGCACCTCAATAGCATCTCCGGCAATAACATTAATTGTGTCCTTAAGCCCAGCCTTTCTTATGTTGATATTTGCCTGTTCAAGCATAGCATCGTTGCGCTCAATAGTATCAATTATACCACCTTTACTCAAGAATTCAGAAAAAAGAATTGACGAGTACCCGATTGCTGTTCCAACCTCCAGTAGTCTCTTGGGCTTATGCACATTGCCAATTACTCTCATAAGCGCCGATACCTCTGGCTGAATTATAGGAACATGATTTTCTGCAGCATATTGTTCTAGTTCCATAAGTAAACCATCATTCTTTTTTATAGTATTCCTAATATACTCTGTTATATAGTCATGATTTATCAAATCTATATCCCTCTTTTACTAAAATGTTAACCCTTTATTGCCCATATATATAATTACAGGATGCAGTAAAAACCACATCCTGTAATGAGAAATTATTTATTTTGCCAATCCATACTTCTTCATTGCTGCTTGATGTTCTGCATAGGTCTTGCTAAAGATAGTGGTTCCATCACCAGGTGCAAGGAAGAATGCGTAGTTTGTCTCTTCATCTGGATAAAGCGCTGCCAAAATAGCCTTTTCTCCTGGATTACATATAGGTCCTGGAGGAAGCCCCGCATGCAGATAAGTGTTATACGGATTGTCCATCCTGGTATCATCATAGGTTATAACAGGCTTTGTCTGTCCAGTCTGATTTAGATAAATGTACTGTATTGTAGCACATGACTCTAACTTCTTGAATTTAGGGTCTTTTAACCTCTTATGGAATACAGCAGATACAACAGGCATATCACTTTCGCTATTGGTTTCTCTCTCAATAATAGAAGCTAAAGTAATAATCTCATCCATAGTCATACCAAGTTCTTTGGCACGAGTGTAGTACTCAGGTTTAATTTTATTATTAAAGTTTGTGAGCATTACATCAATAACTGTCTTGGCATCTGCACCCATACCAAATTCATAGGTATCAGGAAATAAATATCCTTCGAGCATATACTCTCTATTATTAAGATTTTTGATCTGCTTAACAAAATCATAGTCATACTTCTCATACTTCATTGCTCTATTTAACTCATCTTCTGTGACTATGCCCTTTTTAACAAACTCACTTACCATTTGCTTGTATGTCAGACCCTCTCTAAGCATGATCTGAACACTCTCCGGTTTACCGGTTAATATAACCATTAATGAATTAAAGTCAAGGTTTTTGCTTACATAATGAGTTCCAGCCATATATCTTCCATCAAAGCCATTTAATTTTGATATTATACCAAATATTTTTGTATTTGTAATAACACCCTTTTCATAGAGAATGTCAGCGATTTGAGATGTGTTCGAACCCATAGGTATCTCTACGGTAATGGCACTGCCCGTTGGTATTACGATATCCTCCTTGGTCAAATCATCAAGTCCTGTAGTAGACAAGGTGCCTCTATACGAATAAAAGGCCAAAACTCCACCAATTATTACAAATACACATATTGATGAAATAAGAAATGACCATCTTTTGAGTCCTGCAGAAATCACAAATATTCCAAAGAATATAAATATGAATCCTATAACAGTTAAAAAGATGTTCCACCCTCCGAAACTGGCATTAAACCCCTGCAGCAGTGTACCAAAGAATCTCACAAGCCTTGGCACTGACAGAAGAATACCTAGGATTACAGAGGTTATTCCAATCAAAGCAACTAGTAATTTTCTCCTCATCACAGATTAACTCCATTCCTATCAAACTTTGCCCTACTAATAACTATAATATTGTTTTATTACTTTGTCCACAAAATGAGCTACATTTTACTCTTGATTTTAGCTCTCATTTCGCTATTCAGGACCCTTTTTCTAAGTCTAATATTCTTTGGCGTTATTTCCACCAATTCGTCGTCGGCAATAAACTCCAATGCCTGTTCTAGACTTAGCACAGTAGGTGGAGTTAGTCTCAGGGCATCATCTGAGCCCGATGCTCTCATATTTGTAACATGCTTTTTCTTGCAAACATTTACTACAAGATCATCATATCTTGCATTCTCTCCTACTATCATACCCTCATAAACCTTTGTTCCAGGGCTGATAAACAAGGTTCCTCTTTCCTGTGCATTATAAAGACCATAGGTAACCGCTTCTCCATCTTCCCACGCAACCATGGAGCCTCTTTGTCTTGTAGGGATATCTCCTTTATATTCCTCGTAACTGTGGAATACATGATTTAAGATACCATTACCCTTAGTATCGGTCATAAATTCTGAACGGTAGCCAATCAAACCCCTTGCAGGAATGGTGAATTCCAATCTCATATAGCCCTGATTAGCAGAAGTCATATTTACCATTTCAGCCTTACGCTGACCAAGCTTCTCCATAACAACACCCATGAAGTCCTCTGGTACATCAATCATCAGGTATTCAATAGGTTCCATCTGTACTCCATCAACTTCCTTGTAGATTACAGAGGGTTTTGAAACCTGGAACTCATAGCCCTGTCTTCTCATAGTCTCAATCAATATAGAAAGATGCAATTCTCCTCTTCCTGATACTTCAAAAGAATCAGCAGACTCCGTTTCTTCCACCTTAAGACTTACATTTGTCTCAAGCTCTTTAAACAACCTATCTCTCAAATGTCTTGAGGTTACAAAAGTGCCCTCTCTACCCGCAAACGGGCTATTATTTACTGAGAAGGTCATAGATAATGTTGGTTCATCAATGGCTACAAAAGGCAATGGATCAGGTGCACCTACATCACATATTGTATCCCCAATTGTAACATCTCCTACACCAGAAACAGCAACTATATCTCCAACCTTACCTTCTGGAGACTCAACCCTCTTGAGTCCTTCAAAGGTATACAACTTAGTAATTCTAGCATTAAGTTGAGTTCCTTCTTTTTTGCAGATTATTGCCTGCTGATTGAGTTTTATTGCTCCTCTATCTACTCTGCCAATGGCAATTCTTCCAACGTATTCATCATAGTCTATATTTGAAACAAGCATTTGCAGCGTATTTTCAAATTCACCTTTAGGTGCCGGTACCTTATCCACTATCATTTCAAAAAGCGGCTTAAGGTCAATTCTCTCTCCGCCCAAATCACATACAGCAAAGCCTTCTCTAGAGGAAGCATAGACAACTGGGAATTCAAGCTGGTCATCATCAGCTCCTAATTCAATAAACAGCTCCAGTATCTCATCAACCACTTCATCAGGTCTAGCCTCTGGCCTATCAATCTTATTGACAACAACTATTGGCTTAAGATTGAGAGATAATGCTTTCTTGAGCACAAATCTAGTCTGCGGCATAGCACCTTCAAATGCATCAACCAGGAGAAGAACGCCATCAACCATCTTAAGTACACGTTCAACCTCTCCGCCAAAGTCAGCATGACCTGGGGTATCAACAATATTGATTTTAATTCCGTTATAGTTTACAGCAGTATTTTTTGCTAATATGGTAATTCCTCTTTCCTTTTCAAGGTCATTGGAATCCATTACTCTTTCAGCAATTGCTTCATTTTCTCTAAATATTCCACTCTGTCTTAACATAGCGTCGACTAATGTAGTCTTGCCATGGTCAACGTGAGCGATTATTGCAATATTTCTTACGTCCTGTCTAGTATTCACAAATATTCTCCTTCATAATTCCTAATACATTTAGAATGTTAAAATTCTAAAAAACCATACTAATTCTAAATTACTGTGTCTTAATTGTCAACCTTTAGTAATTTCACTTCAATTCAACAACTGTCACACCATTCTCGCCTTCACCTAATCTGCCAAGCCTGAAGCTACTTACATGAGGATGCCCTTTTAGGTGGGATTGAATACCGCTGCGCAGTGCTCCAGTTCCCTTTCCATGAATTATTGTTACTTCCTTTAGCCTGGAAATATACGCATCATCTAAATACTTTTCCACCGCTTCAATAGCCTCATCAAGCATTTTTCCTCTAACGTCCAACTCAATAGACATGCTTCGTGCCTTAGAAACTCCAATTTTTCCAATACCCGTTCTGGCACCGCCCTGTGGTTTTTGCTCCTCTATAATTTTTAGATTTGAAACATGAACGTTTATTTTCATTATTCCAGCCTGAACTATGGCCTCACCGTTTTTATCTGGAACATTTACAACAGTACCCTTTTGATTTAAATTTACAATCATTACAGAATCGCCGGGCTTGAGATTTTTAGGGGGGGTTACCAACCCCTGCTTTGGCATGATGGACTCAACAAGACAGTCGTCCAAGCTATTTATGCTTTTGCTTACCTTTTGGCGAAGCTCCTCAGTTTGACGTTTGAGTTCAGCCTCTTCCTGCTCCTTTGCAAGTCTCTTCATCTCAAATATGAGTTCTTCTGCCTCTCTCTTAGCATCAACAAGGATTTTTCTGGCTTCCTCCCGTGCTTTTCTAAGCTCATTTTCTCGCTGTGATTCTATCCTTCTTTTTTGATCTTCAAGGTCCTTTTTATGTCTCTCCGCTTCAAGTCTATAGCTTTCAGCCCTCATTTTCTCTCGTTCAGCTTCACTGCGATTCTTTTCTATGCTCAATAACACATCTTCAAATCGAATATCCTCTTGAGACAAAAATTCTTTTGCACGCTCAATAATATCATTAGTAAGCCCAAGCCTACTTGAAATAGCGAATGCGTTACTTTTCCCGGGTACACCTATTAGTAATTTATAGGTAGGTCTCAGCGTCTCAACATCAAATTCGCACGATCCATTTTCCACTCCCGGAGTTGAAATTGCGTATACCTTAAGTTCGCTATAGTGGGTTGTAGCTACAGATGTAGCACCAATCTGATGCAGGCATTCCAGTATGGACATAGCAAGGGCTGCACCTTCTGTAGGGTCAGTACCCGCTCCAAGTTCATCAAACAGCACCAAACTCTTACTGTTTACCTGGCCCAGGATGCCCACTATATTTTTCATATGAGAAGAAAACGTACTGAGACTTTGCTCTATGCTTTGCTCATCACCAATATCGGCAAACACTCTTTCATATACACTGAGCTCTGTACCGTCATTAGCAGGGACATGTAGTCCACTTTGTGCCATTAGTGTAAAAAGTCCAACTGTTTTTAGAGATACGGTTTTACCACCAGTATTAGGACCCGTTATTATAAGGGTATGAAATTTATCACCAATCCAAAAATCTATAGGTACTACATTTTTGGCATCTAGAAGAGGATGTCTGCCTTTTCTAATAACTATCCTGCCTTCATCGTTCATTTTGGGACAGAAACAATTCAAGTCTATTGCCAGCTTAGCCTTTGCAAATATAAAGTCCAACCTTGCCATAATACTCATATTTGCATTTAGTTGCGGCAAAATAAGTGAAGCATCTGCTGAAAGCTCTGCCAATATTCTATCTATCTCTATCTGTTCTTTAATACTGAGTTGTTTAATATTATTATTGGCTTCAACAACACCCATCGGTTCAATAAAAAGTGTTGCTCCGCTTGCTGAAGAGTCGTGTACAAGACCTGGAACATCACCTTTATGCTCCTGTTTGACCGGTATCACATACCTATCGCCACGCATTGTAACGACAGATTCCTGGATATACTTAGAATATTTGCTAGACCTTATAATATCGTTTAACTTATCTTTTATTGAAGCCTGTTGCTCTCTAATCTGCCGCCTGATGTTGCTAAGGGTGTTGCTTGCATTATCAGAAATCTCATCCTCTGAAATAATACACTGTTCTATTTTCTGCTCCAATCTAATATTGAATTCAAGACAACTAATAAGCTCATTTACAACATTACTGCTAACATCTTCTATCTTTTCACTTGAATAATTCTTTAGTCTTCGTGCTGCCCTCAGGACACCACCAATTCTCATAAGTTCTGCTGTATTAAGTACTCCGCCAATGTCCAAGCGTTTTAGGCTTGCTCTTATATCGGATATTCCTCCTAGTGGTGGGGAGCCTCTTCTCATTACACAGCTGACACCATCGTTTGTCTCCTTGAGCAATTCATTAACTTTATTTAAATCAGTTTGAGGAGAAAGCTCTGTAACGAGCTCCCTCCCCAATTCAGATGCTGTTAGTTTTGATAGTTGATTAATAATTTTGTCAAATTCTAATACTCTTTGAGTTTTCTCGTTCATCTATTTGTAAAACCAAAATCCTTTCTTAAGGCCACTCAAAAGCACATGACAATTATTCTTGCCTAGCTTCAAACTTTGCCTTATCTTCATTCCTAAGCTGAGCCCTCTTTATTTTTCCACCAATAGTCTTTGGTAATTCATCAACGAATTCAATAATTCGTGGATACTTATATGGGGCAGTAACATTTTTAACGTATGTTTGAATATCCTTTCTTAATTCTTCCGATGGTGTATAGCCTTTTGCAAGAACGACAGTAGCCTTTACTACAGTACCTCTTACTACATCAGGCGCACCAGTAACAGCGCACTCAAGAACAGCCGCATGCTCTATCAAAGCACTTTCAACCTCAAAAGGACTGATTCTGTACCCAGAGGCCTTAATTACATCATCATTTCTTCCAACAAACCACAGATATCCATGCTCATCTCTATATACAACATCACCCGTATGATACATTCCATCGTACCATACCCTGTCTGTTGCAGCTTTATCCTTGTAGTAGCTGCTAAATAAACCAGCTGGCTTATTTATATCCACGTCTCTTATTACTAGCTCTCCTTCTTCACCTGCCGGACATGACTTCCCAAACTCGTCCACAACATCAATATGATAAGCTGGATTTGGTTTACCCATTGCACCAGGGTCAATATCCAACCATTCGAAATTAGCAACCAGAACAGTGGTTTCAGTCTGACCAAACCCATTGAGAATTGGAATACCCGTCAGCTTTTTAAACCTATTAAATATTTCAGGATTCAGCGGCTCACCAGCAGTAGAACAGTGAACCAGCTTTGATAAATTAAAACTTGTAATATCATGCTGAAGCAAAAATCTATATATTGTAGGAGGTGCGCAGAAGGTCTTAACCTCATACTTTTCAAGTTTTTCTAACAGCTTAACAGGATCAAACCTATCCATATCATAGACAAACTGAACTGCTCCGCAAATCCACTGACCATAAAGCTTACCCCATGCGAACTTTGCCCAGCCTGAATCAGCAACGGTAATATGCAAACCATTCTCTTGTACCCTCTGCCAGTATCTTGCCGTTACAATGTGACCAAGAGGGTAAGTAAAATCATGTACTGTCATTTTAGGCATTGCTGTGGTACCTGATGTGAAATAAATTATCATAGTATCATTATTGTAGGTGTTTTTATCTCCCTCAGGCCTTACCCATTCACTGGATGTATCACTGAGCTCAGAATTGTAGTCTATCCACCCCTGCTTATGTCCGCACACTAGTATGAAACTTTCTACAGTTGGAGACTCTTCCTTTGCTGCTTCAACGTGTTCGATAATCTCTCCTTCATTGAAGGCAACAATAGCCTTAACCTCTGCAGCGTTATTTCTGTAAACTATGTCCTTCTTCATTAGCTGATTGGTAGAAGGAATAAAAATCGCGCCTATTTTGGATATTGCAAATGCAAAGAAGTAGAATTCGTACCTTCTTTTTAATATAAGCATTACCTTATCGCCTTTTCTTATTCCCTTGGACACAAGAAAGTTAGCCGTTTTGTCAGACCAGTACTTAAGGTCACTAAATGTAAACTTTTTCTCTTGCCCATTGTCATCGCACCAAACCAAAGCAAGCCTTTCAGGCTGCTCAATTGCATACCTGTCTATTATATCGTACGCAAAATTAAAGTTCTCTGGTATATTAAGTTCAAAATTCTGGCAAAAGTCCTCATAGGAAGTAAATTCCGTCTGTTTTAAGTATAGTGCTTCGTAACTCATATGTATTGCCTCCAGCTTTATTTTTAAAGTAGTATAATAGTGATAAATTTAGCTTCCTTGCCATCTAGTGCAAGCATCTTGTGTGGTATTGTAGAAGTGAAATAAAGAGAATCCCCTGCTTCTAGTACATATTTCTCTTTACCAATAATTACTTCCATCCTTCCTTCCAAACAATAGTTGAATTCTTGACCTTTATGTGAAACCATGTCTGGATTATTGTTTGGATCGAGTACAACTACCATGGGCTCAATTTTTCTATTGGAATATTTATAAGCTAAGCTTTCAAAGCTGTATTGGTCATACCTTTCCACCTTCAGCCCTTCACCTTTCTTGACATAGCAAATATCATGAAGCTTTGGTGAAGTTCCTGTCATTATCTCTGTCATATCTACATGGTAATAATCTGCGATTTCATACAAAATACTGACGGGAATATCGTCCTCTGCATTTTCATACTTTAAATATTCCTGCAGGCTAATGCTTATTGTTTTTGCGACTTCCTCCTCCGAGACTCCTGCAAGTAACCTTAAGCCCTTTATTCTGACAGCAATATCTTTAACCTTTTCATTCATTTTTTATCCCGTCCTTTCCCAAATAATATTTTGATATTAGCATATGTATTAACTATAATCATTTCTAGAATCATTTATAAATATATGCCTCGTTATAATATATCTTATAATTAGATAAAATAAAAGGGTGATTAATGCCAGTACACACAAATCACCCAATATTATATCATATTATAAAACCTAGGTATATTCCCTTTTTTTCGGTAATTAATAATTTGATGCCTTATCATACCTGATGTGCATTATCAAATTAATTAATCATTTGCTCTATTCATATATATTAATCTAATCTCGTACCTTTTCACGTATGGCAGGAAAAATCCAAAAACCTAAGGTCATAGATATTAAACACGCTGAGATACCAAACAACAGCGGTAATGAGCGGTAAAATAGCATTTTCAAGGTAACATCCGCCGCACTTTCAAAAAGAATCACACTATTTATCAAGATATATGTAAAGAAAAATGCAATGCCAATCAACTGAAACACATAATGCTGAGGTAACAGGTTTACTACACATCCTGAAATAAGAATGATGACAAAAACTGCAATGGAATAAGAGAATGCTGCTGACATAAAAAACCTCCGCTCATTTTACAAATATTGTAATACGAGAGGAGGGTATTTATCAATTTATTTCTCAGCATTGCCTCAGATTTTGAGTCTTGGTTTAAGCCTTGCAGAATAAAATCTTATAAATAAGGTGTAGACATAATCATAAATAAAGAATACCACCTCTAAGCCCACAGCTAGAATAATCAAAGGTAATTCTATTTGTGCTTCACTAAGCAAAAACTCTTTTGCAAAAAACAAACCCAAAAACAAGCATATATTAAAATAAGCAAGCTTAATTATATATTCAAATACCCTATTATGAGTCTTCTCAGAATAAAACTTAATAAGCCCGTATACACCGAAGAAAATTATATAGGGTATAACCCCTAGCCTTGGGACAAGAAGTACCGATAAAAGGCTGGACGCTATATAGAACGCCCACGCAAACTTTAAACCCGACTCTATAATAATAACAGACAGAAATAAAGAGCTAAGTGCATAAAATGTAAGTCTACTGGTAGGAAGGCTGGCCGCAAGAAAAACACATATAATTGCAAAAGCCAACAGTATACCGCTTAGAGCTAACTTTTTTACTTGAGTTCTTTCTCTCATCGAACTATTCCTTTCTTGCTTAACAGCAGGATATTATATCACCGCCGCAGCATTCGCAGCAGGAATCAGCACACCAAAGAGTAGTGCAGCAGTCACAGAAGCTCATTCCCTGACCATAACCTCTGCCATAAGCATTTCCCCTGTACATATTGTTATTTGTGTTGAGTCTGTTAAGAGTGTCTCTATATTCATAATTTGAAGGGTCCATATTTACAGCTTGTCTTATATTCATTATTGCTTCATTGTACCAGCCCTTTTTCATGAAAATAAGACCTTTGAGATAGAACCATTCAGCATTTCTAGTAGGTTCATTTTCCAGAAGTGATTCGGCAGCAGAAATGTTACCGTTGTTTATATACATTCTAATCTGCCTAAAAGTCTCAGAACCACCAGAGCTTGCCCCGCCATAATTGCTAGCATTAGTTTGTCCATTAAAACCGCCACTTCTGCCTGACCATCCATTACTGGATTTAGATGTTTGATTCTTTGAGCTTAAATATTCATAAGCCTGATTTACCTCTTTTAGCTTTTCTTCTGCAAGCTTTGAAAGTGGATTATCCTGGTACTGATCGGGATGATATTTCTTTACTAGCTCTCTATATGCCTTTTTAATTTCTTCTTCAGATGCACCCTCTTTGATGCCAAGCACCTCATATGGATTTCTCATCTTTTCCACAACTCCTCTTACACATTATTTTCTCAGTTTTTCTAAGCATACCCATATAGAGTATGTTTTCTAAAATTTCCTTGTTTTCTTTACATCCAAGCAGCTCAAATGCTTTCGATGCCTCACTTAAGCAATACAGTAAAATAAATTCTATATCTTTTTCTATTGTCTTTTTGAACTGGAGTATATCCTTACCATCAAACTTGTATTGCATTAATATAGGGTTATAGCTACCTGATTTAAAGTCTTCCTCCAAGTCATCAAATGCGTCAATTAAATAAATCCATTTCCCAATATTATAGCCCATCCATCTGAGCACCTGTCTTGCTTCATCATCAACTGCATCATAATCCAAAACTGACTCCATTAGCTTTGCAAACGGTTCGCATGCCATATCAATAGAATCACATTTGTTCTTTTCTAATATTGAAAGTTCATTTATTCTCTGGTTTATTATAGCACACTTATCAGGGTATACTGTTGTTAATTTTTTATAAACTTTTCTTAGTGTTAGCATTGCTGAAGCCGCTAAAACTGATTTATCATCATTCCATTTATCCTTCAAATTAAAGTACGCAAGAATTATATTTATGTCGGATGCATAATCAATTATTTCATTTTTTGTAACAAAAAATTTTTTTGTAGGATGAACAAAGCATCTTTGTTTTGTAAGGCTAGTATTGATATTTAAAACAGAACCTAGCAAGAGGGCCATAAATGCAGCATCGTACGTTAAAGTCATTCTTTTAATATGACCATGTCTCTTGCCAATTGATTTACAAACCCCACAATAATAAGCCTTGTACACATCATATTCTCTTATTTTTAATTCCGGCTTTTCCGGAGTGATATATCCAAACATTTTTTTCTCCAGTAATATTTAAGGTACACATAAAGTGTACCCTATAAACCTAAATTACAATATTAAATATTTGTATTACTATGACTATCGTGATAATTTCTAGAAATTCTGACATATATGACAACATACATCACAAATGCAAATAATGTACACAATACTGCTAAGCCAATAGATATATTTGCTGCTGATGTCGTATACTTATTAATTAATAGGTCCATCTTAAATATTATAGTTGCTAAAATTGCAAAATAGAAAATAACAGTTGCCATTTTTCCGTACCAGTTTGCGCCGATAACGGTCTTTCCTTTTTTATACAGCATTATTCCACCCAACATCATCAAAAATTCCTTTCCTACTACGATAATAGGCACTATTACAGGAATAAACTGATGATATGTTAGCAAAACAAGTGCTGTGATTTGCATTAATTTGTCAGCTAAAGGATCAAAAACTTTTCCCCATTTTGTAACAAGATTATACTTTCTTGCTATGTACCCGTCCAGTACATCGGTAGCTCCTCCTGCTGCAAATAAAATTATACCCGCAGTGTAGTTTTCCAAAAATAAAAAGTACCCTAGGAAAGGAACCATTAAAAGTCTTAATGCTGTTAATATATTCGGAATATTCTTTGTCACCAACTCACCACCTGATTACCATATAAATGGAATAAAAAGCAAACTTAGTTTACCACAAACCATTACTATAATGCAAGCAATTACTCCATGTTGTCAATTTCATGCATTTTGGCTGATAATACTGTAAAGCTCCGGATAAATTTTGCTTAGATTGATAGGTTTAAGATTAGTATTTGTCCATACGTGTATTGTTTCCCCTGTAGTAATAGGTTTATTCATGTTGTCTAATTTATAGACCTCATAATAAAAATTGAGTTTTGCTTTTGAAAACTCTTTTACACTTGTTCTAACGATTATCTTATCCTCATACATAGCAGGGTTAATATACTTTGCCTTTAGCTCTAACAATGGGAGCATTATTCCTTTTGCTTCAATATCGGAATACGTAAAGCCCCATTTTTTTATAAACTCTGTTCTGCCTGCTTCAAACCAAATGGGATAATTTGAATGATGTACTATTCCCATTTTGTCGGTTTCTGCATATCTTACAATAAGATCAGTATCTACGTAAAACATCTTGCTTTCCTTTCATGTTAATATAAATAATAAAACCCTCGAGCAGTTGTGATGCACGAGGACTTATTATTAATAACCTTTTTCAATGATAACACTATGTGCCTCTTCAATTTCAGCTTCCGGTACAAGTACTTCAAAATAATTGTCATTGTTTTCAACATTCTTACTAATTGCTCTTAGCTTAACTAAAATACCTTCTTTAGACAAAATCTCTTGAAGTTGGTTGGCAACATCTTTGCTCTGAGCCATATAAACAACTGTCCACATTATGTCAACACTACCTTTCCATTGTTATTCACCGCATTGAATTGTTCCATATTTACAATAAATAGTAGCCTTACCACGAATTTTAATAGCAGAAGTATTTTCTGTAAACTGAGCCAGTAATACCTCTCCCCTATCAAGTTTTTCTGTGTGGTGGAACTTGGTATCACGGCCTCTGGTAAGGCCAATAATTGTTACACCATTTTCTTGAGCTTTAACAGCCACGTATTCTCCAGAAATTTTATCTCCAAGGTTGTCCATATTCATAGTCCATCCTTCCAAATATCACTTGTCGAAACTAATATTATATTATTTTGCATTAAAAATCAATAATTTCATCATAAAGTAGGACTACTGTTTAATTTCTACATTTTCTTGCCCAAATCTTTCATTAAGCTCGTTCAGAAAAGTGTCATTAATGCTTACCCAATACGCCCTTTCAAGACGTTTGTATTGGGTCTCTCCATAGCGCATAATATATGTGGGTATATTTCCCGAAAAATATCTAAATAGTGCCCTTAAGGATGATGCCTGTTGCCTTTCTAGTTGTTGAGGAAATCTGATATAAATACCATGTTGATTTTCAGCTGTAACATTGTTTTGTGTTCCAGCATTGCCATTTCTGTGTTCTCCTCTTTGTCTACCTCCAGATGTTTTGGAAGACGCAAGTAATGGTGCGTCCTTGATAGGAACAACCTCCTCGCAAATAATCTTAGGCTGTTCATCCTCTTTAATGCTAATTCTACCTTTAACAGCGATTATGTTCTCTGTTTCTAATAGATAGGAAAATTTCTCAAAAATTGTAGGGAACACAATTAACTCCATGGTTCCAAATAAATCCTCTAGTGCAATAAATGCCATCAAGCTGTTACTCTTGGTAGTTTTAGTCTTTCTCGATGTAACAATACCACCAACTATAACTCTCATGTTATCACTTAGCTTTGTATTTGTTAGTCCTTCCTCCATGACTTGATCTTCGCCGCTATGAATCAAATCTATACTGTAGAGACTAACATTTTCCTTGAGAATCTTCTGATACTCACTTAATGGGTGACCCGAGACAAATAATCCCAGCATTTCTTTTTCCATTGCAAGGAGTACCTTTTGGGGATACTCTTCTATATCTGGATATTCTTCAACTAGTGCCTCCTCTTTTTCAGGCATCATATCAAAAATAGAAAGTTGGCCTTCCATATGCTTTTTTCTTGCCTGTCCAATACTGTCGAGAAACTTTTCATAAACAGCAATGAGCTTGGATCTGAATATGTTTAAAGAATCAAAGGCCCCGCTTTTAATTAAACTTTCTATACACCTTTTATTTATTTCTCGTCCTTCTACCCTTTGACAGAAATCCATAAAGGAAATAAATTTGCCATTGAGCTCTCTTTCCTGCTTTATTGCCAGTATGGCATTTTCTCCAACATTTTTTACAGCTGCTAGTCCAAAGCGTATCTTGCCATCTGAAACAGTGAACTTTACACTACTCTCATTGATATCAGGAGGAAGCACCTGTATATTCATCTGCTTACACTCATTAACATATTGAGATACCTTATCGCTGCTTCCCAAAAAACTATTGAGAGAGGCTGCCAAAAACTCAACTGGATAGTACCTCTTGAGCCAGGCAGTCTGATAAGCAACTACTGCATATGCTGCTGCATGGGATTTATTAAAAGCATAGCTCGCAAAGTCCATCATTTCATCAAATATTTTATTTGCTGTTATCTCGTCAACACCGTTATTTATAGCACCCTTAACAGCTACAGTACCATCCTCTTCTTTTATACCATAAATAAAGTTTTTTCTTTCCTGTTCCATGACAGAAATCTTCTTCTTTGACATTGCACGTCTAACAAGGTCAGATCTGCCCATTGAGTAACCTGCCAGCTCACGTACAATCTGCATTACCTGCTCCTGATATACCATACAGCCATAGGTAACATTAAGAATATTCTCCAAAAGAGGATGATGATATTTGATAAGCTTAGGGTTATTCTTATTTTTAATATACCTTGGAATTTGATCCATCGGGCCCGGTCTGTATAACGATATTCCCGCAATTATATCCTCTAGAGAGCTAGGCTGCAATTCCTTCATAAACTGTGTCATTCCAGCACTTTCAAGCTGGAATATCCCAGCTGTACGACCTTCTCCGATCATTTTATATACTTCACTGTCATCATAATCAATTTTGTTGATATCAATATCCTTGCCTGAGGAGTGTTGCGCCAGATGTACGGCGTCCCTAATAACAGTAAGCGTTCTCAGTCCAAGAAAATCCATTTTTAAAAGGCCCAGTTCTTCCAACAAAGTCATGGGGAATTGCGTAGTAACACTGCTTTCATTTAATTGAAGCGGTACATATTCCACAATTGGTTCCTTTGATATAACTACACCTGCGGCATGGGTTGAAGCATGCCTTGGCATACCTTCCAAGCTTAAAGCATAGTCAATAAGCTGAGCGATTTGCTCACTCTCCTCATATTTCTTCTTTAGTTCCGGATTAAGCTCCAATGCTTTGTTAATTGTCATTCCGATTGCAAAAGGAATCATCTTTGCTATTTGGTCAACGTCAGAATAAGGTATGTCAAGAGCACGTCCTACATCCCGAATTGCTCCTCTAGCGGCCATTGTTCCAAACGTAATAATCTGCGCAACCTTGTCCTTCCCATACTTCCTAACAACATAATCTATTACCTCCTGCCTTCTTTCATAACAGAAGTCTATATCTATGTCAGGCATGCTAATTCTTTCAGGATTCAAGAAGCGCTCAAAGAGCAAATTGTATTTCAACGGGTCAATACTGGTTATACCCAAGCAATAAGAAACAAGGCTGCCAGCAGCAGAACCTCTGCCCGGTCCAACCATGATATCATTTTCTCTGGCGTATCTGATAAAGTCCCAAACAATTAAGAAATAGTCAACATAACCCATTTTTTCAATTACATCCAGCTCGTAAAAGAGTCTATTATCGATGTCGGCATCATGTTCCTCACCATATCGTTCAGATAATCCCTTTAAACATTGCATTTTGAGGTATTCAAAGGGTTCATACCCTTCTGGAACGTCAAATGCAGGTAAATGAAGCTTTCCAAATTCCAACTCAACATTGCACTGCTGAGCTATTTTCACAGTATTCTCCAAAGCTTCAGGTACATTTTCAAAATTGGAACGCATTTCTTCAGGAGATTTTACATATACCTCATCAGTATTAAACTTCATTCTGTTATCATCATTAATTGTTTTACCAGTCTGAATGCACATTAAGATTTCATGCGGTTTTGATGATTCTCTTGTTAAAAAATGTACGTCATTAGTAGCCACCAAAGGAATCTCAAGTTCTCTCGAGAGCTTAATGAGCTGCTGGTTTACAAGATTTTGCTCGGCTATTCCATTGTACTGTAGTTCCAGATAAAAATTGCCCTTTCCAAAAATATTGTTAAACCTATTAGCCAACTCCACGGCCTTATCATAATCGTTGTTTAAAATCGCGGTAGGAATATCTCCCGAAAGGCAGGCACTAAGCGCTATAATTCCTTCGGAGTACTTTTCTAGCGTTTCAAAATCAACTCTGGGCTTGTAATAATATCCTTCGGTGAACCCAATTGAAACGATTTTCATAAGATTCTTGTAGCCTGTATTATTCTTCGCAAGCAATACGAGATGTCCATAATCGGAATCTCTCCCTGCCTGCTTATCAAATCTGCTTCTTTTTGCAGTATATATTTCACAGCCTAAAATAGGTTTTATTCCATTTGCTTTAGCTTCTTTATAAAAATCAACCACTCCATACATAACGCCATGGTCAGTAATTGCAATGCTATCCATACCGAGTTCTTTAACTCTCTGAATAAGGTCGGATATTCTGTTTGCACCATCTAGCAGGCTATATTCTGTATGAACGTGGAGATGAACAAAATTATTCATTATAGACTTATTCCCTTTCAAATTCTTGCTTTGTGACAACATATACTAATCATTATATCACAAGAAATATGCTTGGAAAAGTTGATTTGGTCAGCTCAATATCCCAAAGGTTTAGAGTACAAAAGGTTTGAAAAACGGGAAATATAGCGAGCTTTAGCAACATTGGTGATAGAATAATATAGGGGTGTAAATTTATGGAAATCAAAAAAGAAAAAATTAACGGTTTTATCAGGTTTCTCAAAAATACTGAATTAATATCATATGATATAATATACCGCTTGTACTATAAAATGATTTTTGGCTCAAAATTATACTATAAAAATAAGATATCTTCATTTACTTCCTGTGTTTTCTGTAAAAAGCTATCCTATAACAAGATAACTCATAAGTATCAATGTTTGAATAGCCAACATACGCCTTGCAGTGATTTGCTACCCTGTATTGTTCCTAATCATGATATAGCCCGAGCAAGAAATTTCTTTTATGCGGAAGAGGAAATACCGTGGTTATTTAAGGCCCCTTGTTCAAACTTTGAAAGTCTGGGTAGTGATGAATACTTTAAAAACTTTCTCTCCCTTAGCCTGAACAATAGCATTATACGATTAGAGGCTTTAGAAGGTATAATGTTTGGAAGCAGCTGTGGTGATATTCCCTGTTACTTGTGTGCAGGTATTAACAAGGAGCTCTATCAAAAGTGTACTCATTTACAAAAGGCTAAGGACTGTGGAAGGTGTAACTTTATATACAACGTAATGTATGGCTATTATAATAAGAACTCAAATGTTATTAAGGTTTCGTAAAAAACAGAACTACAGATTTTGCAATATGCAAATATCTGTAGTTCCTTTTATAAACACTAATTTTGATGTTATATTAATAATCAACTTCTTAATAAATATCTCAGACTAAAGTCAAATAGATACTTTACAGTAATGGCTTTACAGTCTCAAGAACACTATTTGTCAGGTTCTGCAGTTTTTGCTTTGCAAGCTCTAGGGTCTTTTCTGATACACCGTAGTAAATCTTGATTTTAGGCTCAGTACCTGAAGGCCTAACACAGAACCAAGAACCGTCTACCGTCTCAAAATATAAAACATCCGACTCAGGTAAAGTGAGCTTTTCAACTGTGCCATCAGCAATTACCGTTCTGATGCCATTTTGATAATCCCTGATTGCTTTTATCTTGAAGTCTCCAAAGCTACTGTATTTGGTATTTCTCATACTCTTCATGGCATCTTTAATCTTGGTTAAGCCGTCTTTGCCTTCAAGCGTAAAGGAATTGATACCCTCAAGATAATAGCCGTATTTTTCAAAAAGACTGATAAGTGCATCATAAAGCGACATGCCTTTGAGCTTGTAATAAGCCGCCATTTCAGCAATAAGCATTGATGCAACAACAGCGTCCTTATCTCTAACATTAGTACCAGCAAGGTATCCATAGCTCTCTTCAAACCCAAACAGGTACTTCTGGTCTCCTTCTTCGTCTCTTAACTTGATTTGTTCACCAATAAATTTAAAACCGGTAAGCACTTCTAACAGTTCAACATCGTAGTTCTCAGCTATAGCTCTTGTAAGCTCAGTTGTAACTATTGTTTTTACAACAAAACCGTTTGTAGGAAGCTTTCCATTCTCCTTGAGAGCGGAGAGTATATATTCCATTAGCAAACAACCTGTCTGGTTCCCTGTCAATACCTCATATTGACCATCATTTTTTCTAACTACCACTCCAACACGGTCGCTATCGGGGTCAGTACCAATAATAAGGTCTACATTATTCTCAGATGCAAGTTTAATAGCAATCTCAAACGCTGAGCGCTCCTCTGGATTAGGTGATTTAACTGTAGAGAAATCACTATCAGGAAGCTCCTGTTCCTTGACTACCAGAACGTTTTTGAAGCCAATTTCCTTAAGAATTCTTCTAACCGGCTTGTTGCCTGTACCATGCAATGGTGTATAGACAATCTTAAAGCTGTCAGCAACCTTTTCTACTGCATCCTTATTAATGCAGAGCTGCTTAAGGTTTTCATTATATGCGTCATCAATCTCACTTCCTATAATCTTAAGAAGTCCTTTTTCAATTGCCTCTTCCTTTGATATAGTCTTAACGGTAGTAATGTCTTCTATCTTGTTTATATAAATGATTACAGTATTTGCTGCTTCAAGCGGAAGCTGTCCACCATCTTCTCCATATACCTTGTAACCATTGTACTGCTTTGGATTGTGACTTGCCGTAACAACAACCCCAGCAGCAGCCTTTAGATATCTAACAGAAAAGGACAGTTCGGGTACAGGTCTTAATTCATCAAACAGGTAAGTCTTGATTCCATTTGCGCAGAATACTTTTGCCGCCTCTAAAGAAAATTCAGGTGACATAAATCTTGAGTCATATGCAATAACAATCCCTCTCTCCTGTGTGCCTGTTTCCTTTATATAGTCAGCAAGGCCTTGTGACGCAACCCTAACCGTATAAATGTTCATTCTATTAGTTCCGGCACCAATTATTCCTCTTAATCCTCCAGTGCCGAATTCCAAGTTTTTGTAAAATCTGTCCTCAATCTCCTTCTCATTATCCTTGAGACCAAGCAGTTCATTCTTTGTTTCCTTATCAAAATAATCACTTTCTAACCAAAATTTCAACTTTGTAGCGCTATCCATAATAAACCTGTAACCTCCTATAAATACTTACTTATACTCATATTGGTATATGACAAAGTAATTAATTTTATTGTAAATTTAATGTTATTCTTTATTATTTTACTTATTGGATACTACATCCATCTAAGCAAATCAGTATAAGTATATCATAAACATACACAATTTCAATTGTGTTTTAAATCTCAAAAACACTATTGCCCTCATTGCAGTTTCATTACCAGTTTATATTCCTGCTTCAATATCCCCTCTTTAATACCCCTGCTTCATATCCCTGCTTCATATTCCTGCTTCCCCCATACTAGAAAACACCCAATTTAAAGAGTATTGTTGCAATAATAACTGTGGTGATACCAGTGAGTCCAATAGCTAGGCCGCTCATCGCACCCTGAGTTTCCCCTAGCTCAACAGCCTTTGTAGTCCCAAGGGCATGTGCCGATGTACCAATTGCAATGCCTTGTGAGGTTGCATCTTTAATTTTAAATATTTTTAATACCACCGGTGCAAATACCGCTCCTATTATACCGGTAATAATAATAGCAGCTACCGTTACTGATGGAATGCCGCCAATCTGTTGCGATAGTTCAATTCCAAGTGGCGTGGTTATAGATTTTGGTATCAGTGAAGCAAGTAACTCAGGAGAAAGTGAAAAGGCTCTCCCAAGTATATAAACACTCACTATAGCAGTTATGCTCCCCACTAATACTCCGGAAATAATTGCTACCCAATCCTTTTTCAAAGCTGCAATATTCTTATAAAGCGGTACAGCTAAAATGACAGTTGCCGGTGTAAGAAAAAAGGATATTAGATTACCTCCACTCTGATATTTTTCCAAGGGTATCTTCAGAATGACGATTAGCAGCATTACTATTGCAATTGCAATCATAAGAGGATTAAATAATGCGATTTTTGTTTTCTTATTAATCAGTATCCCTAGTTCAAAGGCGAGCAATGAAATAAGAACAGCAAAAATTGGTGTTTCGATTATGTATCTCATCGTCTTGACCTCCTCTTGATAAATTCCATAGTGCATCCGGTAACAATCATTACAATAAATGTGGTTACCAGACAAATGACCAGCAGCGGGATTAAATTGGCCTTTAGAATACCGGTATATTCCAGTAATCCTACCCCCGCTGGGATAAAGAAGAGTGCAAGGTGATCAAGAAGAAACTTAGTTATTTCTTCTATCATAGAAAGTTTAATTATGCCCGTCAAAAGGCATATAAATAGCAATATCATACCTATTATGCTTCCAGGCAAGGGTACATGTAGTACCCTGTTACAAAACTCGCCTAAAAAGCAAATACATAAAATAATCAATAATTGTCTTATCAGCTTCATTTATTACTACCCCTATATTGTCCTCATTGGTTTTTTTTAAAGTTCAGCTCTGTTCTATCTCTCTCTTCAGTTCTGTTATCTTATCTCTTAATTCTGCAGCACGTTCAAATTGTAAGTCTTTTGCGGCTTGTACCATTTCTTTTTGCAATTTATCAATGGCCTTATTCAGGTCGTCAATAGACATTTTCCCAGACTTTACAGAGTATTTAGCCTCGTCCTCTGCTGCCTTAGTAGCTTCAATAAGGTCCCTAACAGACTTTTGTATTGTTTTAGGAACTATTCCATGTATTCTATTGAACTCAGTTTGTATACTTCTACGCCTGTTTGTTTCACTTATCGCTCTGCTCATTGAGCCCGTTATATTATCAGCATACATTATAACCTGACCTTCTGAGTTTCTAGCAGCTCTACCAATTGTCTGTATTAATGAAGTTTCAGAACGCAAGAAACCCTCCTTGTCAGCATCAAGTATTGCAACCAGTGAAACCTCAGGGATATCAAGTCCTTCTCTCAATAGATTAATTCCAATTAACACATCAAATACACCTAGTCGTAAATCCCTGATAATTTCCATTCTTTCAAAGGTAACAATATCTGAGTGAAGGTACTTAACCTTGAGATTGAGTTCCTTCATATAATCAGTTAAATCCTCTGCCATTTTCTTTGTGAGCGTTGTTACAAGCACTCTCTGATTTTTCTCGGTACGCTTATTAATCTCACCTATTAAGTCATCTATCTGCCCCTTTACAGGCTTAACTATTATCTCAGGGTCAACAAGTCCAGTTGGTCTGATAATCTGTTCAACTACTTGTGTTGAGTGCTCCCTCTCATATGCAGCAGGCGTAGCACTTACATATACCACTTGATTTACCCTTTCTTCAAATTCCTTAAACATCAGCGGTCTGTTATCAAAAGCAGATGGTAGTCTAAAACCATACTCCACCAGTGATTGTTTTCTTGCTCTATCTCCATTATACATCGCACCTATCTGCGAAACTGTAACATGGGACTCATCTATTACAAGCAGATAATCGTCTGGGAAGTAGTCTATTAATGTAAATGGAGAGCTTCCAGGTTCTCTGCCGCTTATATGCCTCGAATAATTCTCGATGCCTGAGCAGAAGCCTATCTCTGACATCATTTCCAGGTCATATCGTGTTCTCTGCTCAATTCTTTGTGCCTCGAGCAGTTTGCCTTCCATTTTGAATTGCTCTATTCTTTCCTCTAGCTCCTTCTCAATAGTAACAATGGCTTTTTCCATTTTAGGTCGGGTAGTGGCATAGTGAGATGCAGGGAATACTGCTATATGATTTCTTGTACCCAAAATTTCCCCGGTTAAATAATCAACCTCTGTAATTTTTTCAATCTCATCTCCAAAAAACTCAACCCTTAGTACCATTTCAGAGCTATTGGCAGGAAAGATTTCCAGAACATCTCCTCTCGCTCTGAAACGTCCTCTTCTGAAATCAATTTCATTTCGCTCATACTGTATTTCAACCAGCTTCCTAATAATCTCGTCCCTATCCTTCTGCATGCCCACTCTAAGTGACAGCATAAGGTCAGTGTAATCCTCCGGGTCACCCAAACCGTAAATGCAAGATACACTTGCAACAATAATAACGTCCCTTCTTTCAAAAAGCGCTGCTGTAGCAGAGTGTCTCAACTTATCTATCTCTTCATTAACAGAGGAATCCTTCTCTATATAGGTATCTGTAGTTGGGATGTAGGCTTCGGGTTGGTAGTAATCATAATAGGAAACAAAGTATTCAACAACATTGTTGGGGAAAAACTCCTTAAACTCGCTACATAGCTGAGCTGCAAGTGTCTTATTGTGTGCTATAACAAGTGTTGGCTTTTGAACCTGCTCGATAACCTTTGCCACTGTATATGTTTTTCCTGAGCCAGTAACTCCTAAAAGTGTTTGATGCTTTTCCCCCTTTAATATCCCATCAGATAAAGCAGCAATAGCTTTTGGCTGGTCACCAGTAGGCTGATATTCAGATATTACCTCGAACTTATTCATAAATTTCTCCTGTCGCAATATGGTTAATATATTGAATTAACTATAATATTTTTATCTTAAATTAATAAATTATTTCCATTTTATCATGAAAACTTATGCATATCAAACATATGTTTGGATTTCTTGGCAAGTGTGCTTCGGCTTGTCTAGGCGCACGCACAAAAGGACGCCCCCGATAATAACTCAAGGTCGCCCTCCAAAACGCCATTAATTTATTAAGTTTTAGGAACTAATCCAACCTTTTTATAAACCTTAGATACTGTCTTTCTTGAAATATAAAACGCCTTTTCTGCACTTTCTTTAAGCACAGTATTCAAAAAATCCTTATTTGAAGAATACTCATTATACCTTTGCTGAACCGGCTTCAAAACATCAGCAACTGACAAACCTACTGCTTCCTTGAGATCGCCGTAGCTGAGGCCTGCAAACTGCTTTTCAATCTCCTCTATGGTTTTACCTGTTGTACTTGAGTATATGCTTATTAGATTGCTTACACCAGGCTTATTTTCCTCATCATATCTAATCTCTCTCTCAGAGTCAGTAACGGCGCGCTTAAACTTACGTAGTATAACATCCAGAGGGTCAAGAATTGATACATAAGCGTTCTCATTTTCATCCGACTTAGACATCTTCTTCTCAGGCTCTTGAAGACTCATTATTTTTGCACCAATCTTAGGAATGTATGCTTCGGGAATCCTAAATGTTTCGCCATATATATTATTAAAGCGCTCAGCAATATCTCTTGTAATCTCAAGATGCTGCTTTTGATCCTGACCAATTGGAACAAGATCAGTTTGGTATAGAAGTATATCTGCTGCCATAAGCACAGGATAGGTATACAATCCAGCATTTATGTTGTCTGAATGCCTCTGTGACTTATCTTTGAACTGAGTCATTCTGTTCAATTCACCCATATAAGTATAGCAATTTAATATCCAAGCTAATTCAGCATGACCACTAACATGTGATTGAAGGTAGAGTATACATTTCTCAGGATCAAGTCCACATGCCATGTAAAGAGCCAAAAGATTAAGGCTCCTCTGCCTAAGCTCCGCAGGTTTCTGCCTGACCGTAAGTGTATGCATATCTACAACACAATATATGCAGTCATATTCGTCCTGCATAGGTATCCAATTCTTTATAGCACCTAAATAGTTGCCTATTGTAAGATTTCCGGAAGGCTGTACCCCACTAAATATTCTTTTTTTCTGTACATTTTGCTCCATATATTATCCCATTCCTTTCTAACAATAGATTTTACCATTGAATAGCTCTGCTAACAACCCTTATCCTTTTTTTTAATATATCCAATATAGGCAATAGCAAAACCTAATCCCGCTATAAAATAATATATTCCGCTTGCTTGTCTTCCTGATACAAACTTGAGCGCAGAAAAGGCAAATAATACTAATGAAAAAAATGAAAAGCCAAAACGCATTATTTTATCCATAATTTTTCTCCTAAAATGCTAGAAATCTTATGCCATACTCATAAAAATACCAGCACACTGTTTATGTCTATTATGTCATAAAAATATGCTGGTAGCTATATTTATCTTTCTTCTCTGAAATATGGTACGCTAAGAGATTCAGGAGGACAGTTTTCCTTTGACTTTTTCATGGAAATAGCTACAAGAACCACTATTGTAGCAAGGTACGGCAGCATGTCAAATATGCTCTGTGGTATTGGAACATAACTCTGAAGATAAAGTCCCAAGATGCTGAGTGCACCAAAAAAGTACGCTCCTACCATAGCCTTAAGAGGACTCCATGTAACGAATATTACCAAAGCAACAGCAATCCAGCCTCTTCCGCTTGTTATTCCTTCCTGCCAGGAGGGTACTGTTACAAGTGACATATATGTTCCGCCAAACCCGCAGAGTGCTCCACCCAAAAGAATATGGATATATTTATAAGCAGTTACATTTATACCTGCAGTATCTGCAGCACCAGGATTTTCTCCAACTACCCTTAAATTAAGCCCTTTTCGAGTCCTAAAAAGATATATGCCCAATACAACGGCTAGCATATAGCCCACGTATACAAGAATATTTTGATTAAAAAATGCTTCCCCTATCACTGGTATATCGCCCAACAATGGGATTTTAATGGGAACAAAACTAGCTCTTACAGTCTGACTTAACGATTGACCCGCAAGCTTCTGCCCAAAAAAGCTGGTAAAACCCGTTCCAAAAATGGTCAGTGAAAGACCAGATACAACCTGGTTTGCTCTGAGTGTGATTGTGAGGAATGCAAAGATAAGAGCACCTGCTGCTCCTGCTATAAGCCCAGCTGCAATTCCCAATACTGGGTTCTGAGTGGTCAGTGATACACTGAACCCCATGATAGCCCCCATAAGCATCATACCTTCAACACCAAGATTCAGATTACCAACCTTTTCGGTCAGTATTTCACCTAAAGTTGCAAACAATATCGGAGTACCTGCTGTGACTGCACCTGTTAGAACAAAAGTCAAAATATTAATAAACGTTTCCATTATGCAGCCTCCTTACCGTTATTGTTTTGGTGTTTACGATTGTCTCGTAAAATTTTATACTGAATAAAAAATTCACTGCCAAGAACAAAGAATAGAATCAAGCCTTGAATAATCTCTGCAACAGAGGCGCTAATGCTAAATGCAGTCTGAATGAAGATTCCACCCTGCTCCAATACAGCAAACAAGAAGCACACTATTACAATAATAGGAGCGCTGAGTCCTGCAAGCCATGTGGTTATAATTGCTGTAAAACCAATTCCATTGGCTACTTGATAACTCAGAGTACCATTTACACCAGAAACCTGAAACATTCCTACAAGTCCGCATAGAGCACCACTTATAAACAATGATGATATGATAATTTTCTTAACATTCATACCTGCGTATCTAGCGGTATTCTCACTTTCGCCAACAACCTGTATTTCATAACCACGCTTAGTCTTATTGATAAATATATACATTGCAACTACCAGAATTATAGCAATAATCCAACCAATATGAATTCCAAATACTTTCGGAAGCAATGCATTCTCTTTAAACAGAGCCATTTGCCCTGCACCTTTGAGTGTTGGGTCTTTCCATGGACCATACTGCAGATAAGTTACTAGCTTTAAGGCGATATAGTTCATCATAAGTGTAAACAGAGTTTCATTAGTACCAAAGCTTGCTTTAAAATAAGCCGGAATAAATGCCCAAATTCCGCCAGCTATCATAGATACAATTATCATTAAAGGCAGTAGAACGTAAGGTGGCAAATCTGACCAGAATAATCCGAAGTACGTTGCCGCTATGGCACCAATAATTATCTGGCCTTCTGCTCCTATATTCCAGAATTTCATCCTAAATGCAATTGAAACACCTAGTGATGCTACAACCAAAGGAATGGTAGTTACAATTGCCTGTCTAAATCTATATAGTGAGCCAAATGAGCCATCTAGGATTGAACCAAATATTTTAAGTGGATTATAACCCAATGCTAAAAGGAAAATGCCACATGTGATTAGTGCAAACAGTATTGCTAGCAATCTATAGCCAATGGATTGCTTTTTTGTCAAATCAGTACGTTTAACAATTCTCATTATGCACCCACCCCCATTACCTTTTCCATTTTTTCACCAGCCATCATTAAGCCAAGCTGCTCCTTTGTAACATTTCTAGCATCTACCATGCCAGTAATCTTACCACCGCAAAGCACCATTATATCGTCACAGAGCTCTATTAGAACGTCCAAATCCTCACCGATATAAAGTATTGCTACACCCTTCTGCTTTTGCTCATTGAGCAAGTCATATATTGTATAAGAAGAATTTATGTCCAAGCCTCTAACAGGATATGCTGTAATAAGAACATTTGGGTTTGATTCAATCTCTCTGCCCAATAGTACCTTCTGTATATTACCACCTGAAAGTTGTCTAACAGGGTGCATAACGGAAGGGGTATTAATCTCAAGTTTTTTAACTAAATCCTCTGAAAGCTTTTTGGCGGTCTTCTTCTCTATAAACATACCCTTCTGGTTCTGATATTCTTTGAGAATCATGTTGTCCACCATTCCCATCGAGGCAACCAGTCCCATCCCGAGTCTGTCCTCGGGTATAAAGCTCATACTTATACCCATTTTGATGATATCACGTGGATTTTTGCCAACTATGTTTTCACCCTTATACATAATGTTTCCATTGGCAATAGGATAAAGTCCGGCGATAGCCTCACATAGTTCCTTTTGTCCACTACCTGCAACTCCTGCAACACCCAGTATTTTACCAGTTGATAAAGAAAATGAAATATTGTCAAGGCATTTCACTTTTTCTTGATCGGTTACAGTTAAACTATTTATGTCCAGAATAACCTTGTTATCCGTATTTTCAATTCTTGTAATAGATAGGTCAACTGGCCTGCCAACCATAAGATTAGTCAGCTCAGTAGCACTGGTTTCAGACTTGTTGAGTGTTCCAACAGTTTCACCCTTTCTGAGTACAGTGATTCTATCTGATATTTCCATTACCTCATTAAGTTTATGAGTAATGATTATAATTGAAGACCCAGCTTCTTTCATCCTCCTCAGTATGGCAAATAAAGCGTCTGTCTCCTGTGGTGTAAGTACAGCTGTTGGCTCGTCAAGTATTAGTATTTCTGCCCCTCTGTAAATAACCTTTAATATCTCAACAGTCTGCTTTTCTCCTACTGACATGTTGTATACTTTTTTATCAGGGTCAACTACCAACCCAAACTTTTCTGATATTTCTTTTATGCCTTGAGAAAGTTTCTTATTATTGAGGAAAAGGCTGCCCTTTTGTCCTGCAATAATGTTTTCCTTTGCCGTTAATACTTCTACAAGCTTAAAATGCTGGTGAATCATACCGATTCCCATATTCATAGAGTCCTTGGGTGTTCTAAAGGAAACTTCCCTGCCCTTGATAAAAATAGAACCGCTGTCAGGCTTATAAATTCCTGACAGCATGTTCATCAAGGTACTTTTTCCAGATCCGTTTTCACCCAAAAGTGCATGTATTTCTCCTTTTTTAACCTCAAGGCACACGTTATTGTTTGCGCGTACATCACCGAAGGTCTTTGTGAGATTTTCAATTTTTATATACACTTCATTATTCACGGAATCACCTATTATCCTATTATTTAGTATCTATCTTTCCAACTACGCCTTCTACAAACCAAAGCATACTTCTCTGATCTTCCAAGCTTACTGATTCACCTTCAGCAACCTTTATTGCGCCTGTTTGATCCTTAATTGGTCCAGCAAATACGTTAAAGCTTCTGTCCATGAACTTCTTCTCAACTTCTTCAATCTTTGTCTTTGCTTCAGCAGGTACTAAATCAGTTAATGGAGCAAGCTTAACTACGCCATCCTTCATATCTCCGATGTAGTTTTCCGCTTTCCAGCTGCCATCAAGTATTTTCTTTACTTGATCAACAGTGTAAACTCCCCAATTCCAGATTGGAGCAGTCATATATGCCTTTGGTGCTGCATTTGGGCTATCTGAGTTATATCCAATTGCAAAAGCGTTCTTTTCTTCAGCTGCCTGTTGAGGTGCTGTTGTATCCTGATGCTGAGCTATAACGTCACAACCCTCGTTTAATAAAGCTGTAGCTGTATCCTTTTCCTTCTGTGGATCATACCATGTATCTGTCCACTTTACATTTACTGTTGCATTAGGATTTACAGATCTTACACCTAAAGTAAATGCATTAATTCCTCTAACAACTTCTGGTATCTGCATTGCTGCAACATAACCAATCTTGCCTGACTTTGTCTTTAAGCCTGCAGCGATACCTGCAAGATATCTTGGCTGTTCAATCTGTCCAAAATAGTTTACGAAGTTCTTTCCGTTTGACTTTTCACCGGAACAATGGAAGAACATAACGTCTGGGAACTCTTCTGCCAACTTAGCAACGTAATCCATATAGCCATATGAAGTAGCAAATATTACCTTACAACCTTGATCGATAAGGTTTCTCATTGTCTTTTCACATTCAGCTGTTTCAGGTACATTTTCTACAACCTTTGTTTCTACCTGGTCGCCCAACTCTTGTTCAACCATTTGACGTCCTAAATCATGAGCATATGTGTACCCTACGTCACCAGGAACACCAATATAAACGTAACCAATCTTGAGCTTTTCTCCCGAATCACTTGTGCTAGATGATCCACAACCAGATAAAGCAACTGAACACATCATTACAAGCGCTAGCATTAATGCAACTATCCTTTTCATTTTTTAATCCCCCTATTTTTATAATATATTTTAATGTTTCTGACTTTTTGCGTCCCGAACACATTAATACAAGTGAATAAAAATATTACTTATGCAATCTGGATTTTGCCGTCTACACATTTATCAAGTAGAGCAAATTATGCCTTATGCAAACTGGATCTTGCCATCTTCCATATTCTTGACAATTGCCAAAGACTCAACTCTAATGCCCTTCTCTCTAAGGAGATCTCCACCTGGTTGGAATCCTTTTTCTATAACAATTCCTGCACCACATAATGTTGCGCCAGCTTGTCCTACAATATCAGAAAGCCCTAAGACAGCTTTTCCATTTGCAAGAAAATCATCAATTATCAATATTCTGTCAGCATTATCTATATATTTCTTTGAAACTCTAATAATGTAGGCTTTTCCCTTTGTAAAGGAATACACTTCACTTTGAAAGATATCACTATCCAGGTTTCTGGACTCAGTTTTTTTTGCAAAAACAACAGGAGCATTAAAGTATTGAGCCGCAATACAAGCTATACCAATACCAGATGCCTCAATAGTAAGAATTTTTGTAATGTTATCATCTTTAAATCGCCTGTAAAATTCTTTACCGATTTCATTGAAAAGCTTAACATCCATTTGATGATTTAAAAACGAATCAACCTTTAGGATATCGTTACCGATTACTACCCCATCCATAATAATTCTCTGCTTTAATAGTTCCATCTTTATCCCCCAAAAAAGTCATAACAATCATGCTGTCGCTTAAATAAAATTGACCGAACACATTAACTAAAAAACTCCCAATCAGATAGATTGGGAGTTCAAAGATTCTGTGACAACATTCATGTCAAAGATGAACACCCGTAGCAAAGCCATTTATGGCGGCTTCGTAGAGACTGTCGGCCCATATCGCCGAAAATATACGGGATTACCAAAGTTTTTCAACCTTGGAATCGTATGAAATTGATGTCGAGTATTTCGACAAAATTATTGTATTATAGGCCAAATAAAAAAGCAAGTGTAAAAATGAACAATTTTAAATATTTCTAGCAAATAGTTCGCTTAATCGCTTATTTTTCCCAATAAGCAGTAATAAAGGGTATCCTAGACAATAGCATGCTGCAATTTGTCCTAACCCAACACTGGCAATAGTAATAAATAGTGGTAAATTGTAGAGAACACTCAGCATTGGACCTACTATTACTGCATTTACAATAACTGGTGGAAGTGGTGCAAGAAGCTTTCTGGCAGGTTTGTTATATGTTAATTTGTAGGTGAGATATGCAGATAATAAGGTTGCGATGCTCCCTACCACAATGTCCCATATCCCATTTCCCCCAAATATATTTGATATCAAGCATCCCACAAAAATAGCTGGGACAGCAACAGGAGTAAACGCTGGTAAAATAGTGAATGCCTCCGAAAATCTCACCTGCACCGGTCCAAAGCTTGTAAAACCGAAAACTAGCGTAACTACTACATATATTGCCGCAATAAAAGCTCCTGTAACAATTAATCTGATATTATTTCTTTTCATAAAATCCTTTCCCGCTTGCGCGTAAGCTACGCTGTCAAATAAGTTGACGTAATTTTGCTATATTGTGCAGATAATTTTGCAAACAAAATACTGCCCTACTTAGTGTAGGCAGCGTGCCGTAGTTTTATTTATAGACAGGATGGTCACGAACTGTCTTTTGTTATTATTTTTATCAGATTATATCATTGTTCCACTATTAATACAACTAAATCATATAATACATTTAAAATATAATACAACTAAAAAAATAAATACATTTAAAAAATATAATACAACAAATATATCAAATATTCATTTACATAGTTGCCAATTTAATATATAATATGAAATTTGGAAAGACAAGATTGTTTCAATATTAAAACAATGCAAATAGAGCAAAATTTTGTTATGCAAAGTGGAGGGCAAAATGAATAAAAATTATGATGTAGTAATAATTGGTGCTGGAATCTCAGGTATCTTTGCTGGTTATGAGCTCACCAAGCTAAATCCTAAGCTCAAGGTATTAATGCTTGAACAAGGACATGATATATTTAAGAGAAATTGTCCTACAATTGGTAATAAAATAAAGGATTGTGTTAAATGCAATACCTGCGATATTATGAGGGGTTTTGGCGGTGCAGGTGCGTTTTCAGACGGTAAATTTAATTTTACAACCGAATTTGGTGGCTGGCTCAATGACTATCTACCTGATGATGAAGTAATGAAGCTTATTGATTATGTAGATAAAGTAAACATGGAATTTGGTGCGACCGATGAGGTTTTCTCAACCTACTCTACAGAAGCTAAAGCAATTGAAAAAAGAGCCTTAGAAAACGATTTGCACCTTTTGCAGGCTTCTGTTAAACATCTTGGAACAGAAAATAACCTGGAAATACTAAAAAGATTATATACCTATCTTACTGAAAGATTGGAAATGCAGTGCAATACAAAGGTTAAGCAAATCTCCCAGCATAATGAAGCTTACATCGTAACACTTAGCGATGGTACTGAACTGCAATGTAAGTATCTCATTGCTGCTCCCGGTCGTTCAGGTGCAGAATGGTTTTCACAGCAATGTAAGGACTTAAATCTTACCCTTATTAACAATCAGGTTGATATAGGAGTGAGAGTAGAGCTCCCTGCAAAGGTATTTGAACACATAACAGACGTTGTGTATGAATCAAAGCTTTTATATCGTACAAAGCAGTATGGCGATATTGTTCGAACCTTCTGTATGAATCCGTACGGTCACGTTGTTTCAGAGAACGTAGATGGTATCATAACTGTTAATGGCCACAGCTACACTGACCCGTCTCTGAGAAGTGAAAATACCAATTTTGCGCTTCTGGTAAGTAATAGGTTTACACAACCATTTAATGAACCCTACCAGTACGGTAAAAGAATTGCATCCCTTTCAAATATGCTAGGTGGCGGTGTTTTAGTGCAGCGTTTTGGAGACCTTATAAAGGGTGCGAGGACAAATGCCCACCGATTGGGTCAGAGCTTTACCCACCCAACGCTCAAGGCAACTCCTGGGGATCTTAGCCTTGTTCTCACAAAGAGACATCTTGATAATATTATTGAGATGATTTATGCACTGGACAAGATAGCTCCAGGAACAGCAAACTATGACACACTGCTCTATGGTGTTGAGGTTAAGTTCTACAGCTCTAGACTTGAGCTTACTAGCCAGCTTGAAACAAAGCTTACAAACATGTTTGCTATTGGTGATGGTGCAGGAGTAACCAGAGGACTTTCACAGGCAAGCGCTAGCGGAGTACTGGTTGCAAGAACAATTGTTGATAGGATAGTAAATTCATAATTAATTAGTTAAGCATGATAAAAACCTCCAAATTGATATAAATACAATATCAGTTTGGAGGTTTACTTTTTCATTTACGCTCTTATTTGATTTCACTATAAACCATATTTATTTGATTATATATAGTACACGTATAATTATATTGTCTCTGGCTCAGGGTATTGTACTCCAAAGGTTTCTACAGTAACCTTCTTCATTTTTTGATCTTCATAAGGTCTGTCTTGCCCATTTCTTTTTGCACTTACTATTTTATCCGCTTCTTCCATACCTTCAATTACCTTGCCAAACGCAGCATATTGGCCATCGAGGTGTGGTGAATTCTTTACCATGATAAAGAACTGGGAGCCTGCAGAATTAGGGTTCATAGTCCTTGCCATGGATAATACTCCACGGTCATGCTTTAAATTATTTTTAAAGCCATTCATTGAAAACTCGCCTCTGATTGAATACTCAGGTCCACCCATACCTGTACCTTCTGGGTCTCCTCCCTGAATCATGAAACCTGGTATTACACGGTGAAAGATAACACCATCATAGAAGCTGTGGTTTATAAGGGATATAAAATTGTTAACGGTATTTGGTGCAATCTCAGGGTAAAGCTCTGCTTTAATTATTCCCCCATTTTCAAGTTCGATTGTAACTATTGGATTTTGGCTCATTTTTTATATTCCTTTCTTGGTTTATAGTTTCACTCATTAACTTTAATTATCTTGAATCTTACGCTGTAATTCAAGTAAATTTTATGACATTCTAATTTTAATTATTCAAGCATTTAATTACTTAGTTCCTTATTCAAAATCAAGCGTCAACTGATTATCAGCCTTATCCTCTTCCTTCATATAACAGCCAATGGCTGGTATATTTTTTGTTCTGTAATAATCATAGTCCGCGAGCGGCATTTCATCTAACGTTCTAATTGCTACTAACGTGCTGCCCTTCTTAGAAGTAAGTACCTGCACTCCTTGCGAGTCTCTGGTAGTTTTAGGATTAATGCCTTCAGTACTGAATACCAGAACCTTCTTTATACTGCTTACTGCAATGAGCTCTAATTCCTCTTCGGTATAAAACATTCTTATAAGAGGTGCAGAATCAGAGTATGCGTTTGCCAGCTTCTTTCGGTTGGTCTTTGTAGCATAGCTAGAAAGCGGAATCTTTGAAGCCTTTCCATTCTCATAGAAGAATAGCATTTGTCCTGTATACTCATCAGTAGCAGTGATATATATAATTTTCTCGTCCGCATCAAGCCCCAACAGATTAGTGAGATATTCTCCCAGGCTGGACGCCTTGCAATCAGGAATATCATAAATCTTGGTCTTATATACATTATACTTATTTGAGAATAACAACAACTCAGCTTTATTATGGGTATCTATCTCCTGAACAATAATATCATCGTCTTTGAGCTTATGTTCTGGATTTGCACGCAAGGAAACCAGTGCAATCTTTTTGAGATAATTGTGCTCAGTAAGGAAAAGCTTAAGGTTGTAATCCTCTATCAAATGCTCAGTTGTAATCTCTTCAATATGGTCTTCATGAATTATTTCAGTCCTTCTAGGTTTACCATATTTCTTTGAAATGTCTTTGAGTTGCTTTGCTATAATGCTCTTAATGCGCTTTTCGTTGCCGTAAATATCTCTAAGGTCGTCAATTTCCTTAATCAGGTCTTCGGTTTCGCTTACCCGATTGAGAATATATTCCCTATTGAGGTTTCTGAGCCTTATTTCTGCAATGTATTCTGCTTGATCCTGATCTATTTCAAACCCTTCCATAAGGTTTGGAACAACCATTGTCTCCTGCTCTGTACCTCTGATTATAGCTATTGCCTTATCGATGTCCAACAGTATCTTTTTGAGACCCATTAACAAGTGAAGCTTATCGGTCTTTTTCTCAATATCATATAACGTTTGGCGTTTAATACAGTCTATTCTGAATTTAAGCCACTCCCTGATTATCTCAGGTACGCCCATTACCCTTGGTCTGCCGTTTATAAGTATATTGAAGTTACAATTAAAGCTATCCTGCAGTGGTGTTAGCTTAAAAAGCTTATTCATTAGAGCATCAGGATCAGTACTCCTTCTAACATCAAGAGCTATTTTCAAGCCTTCTAAGTCAGTCTCATCACGAACATCTGTAATTTCCTTGATTTTGCCGGCTTTTATCAAGTCTATAATCTGGTCGATAATTGCCTCAACTGTAGTAGTATAAGGAATCTCAAAAATTTCTATGCAGTTATTTTCCTTGTCAAATCTGTACTTACCCCTTAGTTTGAAACCACCTCTGCCACTTGCATATATCTCCTTCATATCCTTTTCAGAGTATATAAGCTGTCCACCTGCGGAAAAGTCAGGAGCCTTCAAGTATTGCTCAACAGGTGCATTTTCGTTGTTAATAATTGAAATAGTGGCTTCACAAACCTCTGCAAGATTAAAGCTGCAAATGTTGCTCGCCATACCTACAGCAATACCTTGGTTTGCATTCACCAAAACATTTGGAAAGGTAGTAGGCAAAAGAACCGGCTCTTTCAAAGTGCCGTCGTAGTTGTCCACCATATCAACATTGTTTTTGTCTATATCTCTGAATATTTCTTCACATATCTTGTCCAGCTTTGCCTCTGTATACCTTGGGGCAGCAAACTTCATATCTCGGGAGTACTGCTTACCAAAGTTACCCTTTGAATCAACAAAAGCATGTAGTAAGGCATTGTTACCTCTTGTCAGACGAACCATGGTCTCATAGATTGCCATATCCCCATGCGGGTTGAGCTTCATGGTTTGTCCTACAATGTTTGAGGACTTTGTTTTTGCTCCTGTCAATAAAGACATCTTGTACATGGTGTACAACAGTTTTCTGTGCGACGGTTTAAAGCCATCAATCTCTGGAATTGCACGTGACACGATAACGCTCATTGCATATGGCATATAATTGCTTTCAAGCGTAGAAACAATCCCCTGTTCAATTACATTTTTGTTACTCATAGAAAGTCCTTTCTCCTACATAACATCAATCATTTCAAGGTATTTGTCGCCATTTTCCTCGATGAAATTTTTTCTACCCTGTAAATTGTCTCCAA
Organism: Bacillota bacterium; assembly: GCA_023439045.1. GTDB lineage: Bacteria > Bacillota > Clostridia > Acetivibrionales > DSM-1351 > Ruminiclostridium. The sequence continues at coordinate 38,950 of JAEXOY010000013.1, forward strand.
GCAGTACATCAAACATTCTTGATGTTGCCTCTGCTTCATCAGGTAAAACCTGAATAAGCCTACGAGTAGCTGGATTCATAGTTGTCAGCCACATCATGTCAGGTTCATTTTCACCAAGACCCTTTGAACGTTGAATAGTATATTTTCCGTTTAGTTTAGCAAGTATATCTGATTTCTCCCTCTCAGAATAAGCAAAATAGGTCTTTCCCTTGCAAGTAATTTCAAATAAAGGTGACTCTGCGATAAACACCTTGCCTTCCTGAATTAGAGTAGGAACGAGTCTATACAGCATTGTCAGAATAAGCGTTCTAATCTGGAAGCCATCAACATCAGCATCTGTACAAATAATTACCTTATCCCATCTCAAATTATCCAAGTCAAAGGTGTTGAGCTCTTTGTTGTGCTTTGATTTGATTTCAACGCCACATCCCAGCACCTTTAATAGATCCACTATAATTTCACTCTTAAATATACTGTCATACTCTGCCTTTAAGCAGTTTAAAATCTTTCCTCTTACTGGCATTATAGCCTGGAACTCCGCATCTCTTCCTAGCTTACAGGCACCTAATGCAGAATCTCCCTCGACTATATAGACTTCTCTTCTGGTAATATCCTTTGTTCTGCAGTCAACAAACTTTTTAACTCTGTTTGAAATATCAACAGTGCCTGAAAGCTTCTTTTTAATGTTTATTCTGGTTTTTTCTGCAGTTTCTCTACTTCTCTTGTTTACTAAAACCTGCTCAATGATTTTGTCACTTTCAACCTTGTTTTCAATAAAATATATCTCTAACTGCTGTTTCATAAAATCTGTCATTGATTCTTGAATAAACTTGTTAGTAATAGACTTTTTGGTCTGATTTTCATAACTAGTAATAGTAGAAAAAGAATTAACAACCAAAATAAGGCTGTCCTCAATATCAGCAAAAGTAATTTTTGACTCGTCTTTGTTGTATCTGTTGCGAGCCTTTAAGCACTTGTCTATCTCATATACCAGTGCATTTTTGATGGCCTTATCAGGTGCACCTCCGTACTCGAGAAAGCTGGAGTTATGGTAATACTCCAAAAGGTTAGTGGTATTATTGAAGCAAAAGGCAATTTGCATTTTAACCTTATATTCGGGCTTGTCCTCACGGTCCTTGCCTTTAGTAGAAGTTTCAAAAAACTGAATCTCTGTAAATCCAGAATCCTTGTTGATTTCCTTTATGTAATCAACAATACCATTCTCATAGATATATTCAAAAGTTCCTTCTGATTCTTCATCTTTAAGAATAAACCGAAGTCCGGCATTAACTACCGCTTGTTTTTTCAATACTGTTTGAAAATACTCTAATGGAATACTAATATCAGTAAATACATGTATATCGGGTTTCCAATGTTGGATAGTGGAGGTTTGCTTATAATCGCTTTTGCTCTTCTTCAGCCCCCCAATATTCTCCCCGCTCTCAAAATGTAATTCGTATTTAAATCCGTCTCTTAGTACAGTAACATCAAAAAATTCGGACGAATACTGAGTCGCACACGCACCCAGCCCGTTGAGACCTAAACTGTATTCGTAGTTTTCTCCAGAGTTGTTTTGATACTTTCCACCTGCGTACAACTCGCAATAAACCAGTTCCCAGTTATACTTCTCTTCTTTTTGATTGTAATCCAGAGGAATACCTCTTCCCCAGTCTTGAATCTTTATAGAATGATCCTTATACCGGGTAACCTCAATTACGTCCCCATATCCTTCACGAGCCTCATCAATTGAGTTTGATAGTATTTCGAAGAATGAATGCTGACATCCCTCAAGGCCATCTGATCCAAAGATAACACCGGGACGTAATCTGACTCTATCAGCACCTTTTAGTGAAGATATGCTTTCATTTCCGTACTCAGGCTTTTTGCCCATTTTTGTCATTTGTTACTTCCTCCAAAATTCCGAATCATCAATATTTACACTAAACATTATTTATCAAACTAATGTTCGTGTCAAGAGGCCTTGAAAAGTAAACAATAAATTCTTAACAAAACCAAGCTACGTATGATAAAATAATAGATACCTAATATAATAGCCTTAAAGGGGGAAATGGTGGTACATATGAGACTTAGAATAACACAAAAGGAATTGGATGAGCTCACTTCCGAGCAGATGAAAAACCTGTGCGAGCTATGGATTCCGCATGTATATGATGTTGCCGTAGCAAACTTATGCGTTAATGCAGAAGAAGAAGTATATGAAAAACTAACTTTCGTTGTGGGAGGCATTCAGCTTGTCAGACACCACAGTATGATACTATTTGATTTCAAGTATATGCCTGATGATAAAGCTAACCAATCAGAGGATATCGAAGTGGTGGATAGTGCACACCCTGAAGCGGGGGATAGCGCACTGATTAAAGAAGCGGACGGCACACAACCTGAAGACGAGGAAGATATGTCCCTACCCGAAGATTTTATGGAAGAGGACTTCGAATTTGAGTTTCAAAGGCCGACCTCCTTTTCAAAGGAAGACTGCTTACCTTTACTGGACATTGGACAAATGATCGACCTACTGGATAGAAAGGGCTACGGGCAAGGTGATTTTTATTTAACCGCAACCATTGGGGATTACACATGCGATATGGGCATACATGATAGTGTTGGCGGTAATTTTGATCCTAATAATAAAGAAAGTGACTTATTACAGGTACTATGGGAATCTGTAAAGGCATTACTTTAGTATTGTCGACCACTGTTATCTCTAGAATTATTAAGTTCCACGTCCTGAACGAAACAGGTAATGCTTGACATACTTCTATCTATAGAAGTATTTATATAAAGCTCCACCTTGTAGTAGCAGTTTATTCCTACTGCCTTTACAAAGTGGAGCTTTTACGTAACTACTGCCTTTACAAAGTGGAGCTTTTACGCAACTACTGCCTTTACAATCGTGGCGTAATGCAAGCTTTCTTTGGCTCAATAGCCTAAGCAACATAGCACAATATCTCTACAAAATAAGAACCATCTTAATTACAAAAATCATATTATTTTCCATCTACACTAATGTTACCAACACCAGAACTAATCTCTACTTTCGGACCTCCACCGTTAATATCCTGCTTTGAATGGTTTTTAAACCCGTTATCTTTAACTATTGAACCTCCAACGTTTCCTACTCCTGTATCTATACTAAGCTCCATCGGAGTGGTCGATGGTAATGATAATGATATATTTCCTGCCCCATTTTCAATGTCAAGGCTGTTTAGGTCTTTAAACTCACCATCTATACTCACATTACCAGCCCCTGTTGAAATCTCAATCTCATTAGTAAGCTTAGTATTGTTCAAATTAATGTTTCCTGCACCAGTTGAAGCAGTCAAAGCTACTTCTATATCATCTATGGATATATTACCAGCCCCTGTAGAAAGGTCAAACTCCATACTTTCTGGTATTTCAATATAAAAATTAATAGTGATTAAGTAGCCGCTGAAGTATTTTTTATGCCACTGCCAGAAGCCATCGCCGTCCTTTGTCTGAAGTTCTAGTTTTGCTCTATCCCCATTGGTTTCAAGCTTAATCAAAGAGTTATTCAGTATGTCATTCTTTACATCCTCATCTTTACCTTTTACCTTTATATCAGCTTTAATCTCAATCTTACCAGTTTCAGATTTACCAATTGAAATGTTTCCGGCAGGAATCTCAGTTGATATGAAAGAAATATTGTTTTCTGCGGAAATTTGCTGTTCTCCTGAGTTCTCTGAACCGACACTATCAAATATTGTGCTCTCAGTCCTTTTTGGAGTTTCAAAGAATGTATACTCCTTCCCCATTATACTGACACCACATCCACTTAGAGAACCCATCATCGTTACAATTATTGAAAGAATAACCAGTCTATTAAATATCTTTTTCATACTAATTCGCAGCTCCTATTTTTTATTTTCAAATAAATGTACGGAGCTATCATTAAAAAGTCTGGAATTAATTATTTTACAAGATGTCAATATGTGAAAATCTGCGAAAAACTGGCGCAACTGACTTCCATACCAAATAAACACTCAAAGATAAAACTGGTAAAAATACTGCGCTCTTAATAAGTCTTACAGGTAGTATGGCCATAGCAGCATTTTGTGTAGTAATTGTAAGCCAAACGGTTTTTAGTAGTAGTTCAACTACTAGAATAACACTTAACGATGCTATAAATACCTTAAACAGTGATATTTTCTTTTTGTATAGGAAAATACCAAACAAGTATCCTGAAATAAATGCACTTAGGGTAAACCCAGGGAAATAAGCACCTTTAGGGAAAATAAACATCCCTAGTACATCTGCAACTGCAGCTGCAACTCCAGCTGTTATAGGTCCAAATAGTATAGCTGAAATAGCGATAGGAATGAGTTCAAATGATATTCTGAGAATTGAGTACTCAATAGAAAAAAATCTGGTTAAAATAATTTCAAAGGCTATAAACAAGCCCACAAGTAATACACTTCGTGTATTATGGCGCATAAAGCACGACCTCCTCTTAAATGTTATAAATTTAAAAAAGCCACATAAAAGAGTTCGTGCTCTCTTTGTGGCAGCGGAATGCGAGATTTGCACCGCAAACATAATGTTTTTCGTCCTAAAGGCAACTTCCCGTCCCTTAAGCACTTGACGCGCAAAAATCTACTCTGCCAAATTTTTATGAATTCATTTTACAATATATCCACTGGAAAATCAATGTAATTCATATAAAATGTTGATATGGATAGACTTCGCTATACCAAGATAAAAAATGTCAACAGTTAAGGATATCCCTAACTGCTGACATTTTTTCTGCTTAAGTTATTTTGCTTTTGCAAGAGCTCTTTCGGCAGCAATTGTCCAATTCTTTGTGCTTACTGTAGCACCAGCAATAGTATCAACCATTGGACTTTGCTTTTCAACCATTCTTTTAGCCATGGTAAATCTGTCTTCCTTGAGATTTGGATATACCTTACCATCATGCGTTTTACCATCAAACATTGTGTAGTCTATTTCCGCTCCATTGTTGTCCAATCTCTTAAGTGTGACATCTGCAATTTTACCGTCTTTAACAGTTACAATAGCTTCCTCTTGTCCATAATCCCAAGGATCAGCTTTAGCATCGTAGGTGCCATCCTTATACATACCTGTTGCTGCTGTAGAATTTGATGAAGTAGATTGGCTGGTTGTGCTGGAATGTCCAGAAGAATTTCCCTGTGTTGTAGAGTTGCCAGGTTGACCACTCTTAGTAGAGCAAGCTGTCAAGCCAATTGCTAAAGCAATGGCTAATATTACAGCTAATTTTCTTTTCATGTAAATGATACCTCCTGTTCAAACCTATTTCATTGTAGAATTTGATGGTGTTGTTGCAGTTCCATGTGTGGTAGATCCAGATGCTGTGCCAGGTGCTGTTGTTATTGGCGCAGTAGTATTACCATGGGTAGTAGTGGCTGTTCCAGGTGTTGTAGTATTACCTGGCATATTAGTGCTAGTACCTGGCATATTAGTACTTGTACCTGGTTCTTTTGTGGTTGTAGTACAAGCTGCGAGGCAAACTGCCAATGCTACAGCTGTAATAATTGCTAAAAATTTTTTCATTAAATTTTTCCTCCTTATTTTTTAGGTATATACTATAAGTTAAAATTATTTAACCTATATTCACTTTTTAATGTCTTTCACCCAAATTAATCAATTCATCTATCAATGTCTTTCTTCTGATTTAGCCATTTTTACAATCATATTTGTTAAATGCCTGCGTTCCTTGTCGTCCCCTGCCCTCCACAATTCCTGGAGAAGCCTTTGCTGTCTATTCTCAGGATCCACGAAAGCATTAAGCATATCACCCACTTTAACACCTATTTTTTCAATAGTATCTTCAGACATGCCAACAGCTTCCCCTAAATCTATTGCCTTTCCAAGTGCCGCTTTCCATTTGTCCCAATCTCTAAAGGTTTCAATATTATTTAGGTCCAATATAATCTTCCTCCAATCTGCTATTGTTATTATGAGTCAAAAAACTAAATATATGCAAAAGCGCTTTTATTTTGCGAAATTGTTATGTAAAATATTTATTAATATTATAAATATTGAAAGGATTGAGTAATAAATGCATTTTTCTAAAAGAATGGAAGGATTATGCTCTGCAATATTTTCGCAATTACATATAAAAAAAAGCGAACTAATAAATAAAAATAGACAAGTAATAGATTTCAGTATTGGTACTCCTGATTTGCCACCCGCAAAGCATGTCATTGATGTTTTATCACAGGAATGTTCAAAGTTTGAAAACTACAAATACGCAATAAATGACCTTCCAGAGCTAACAGAAGCAGCAATAAGATGGTATAAAAGACGATACTATGTCTCACTTGAGAGAGATGAGGTTGTATCTATGATGGGATCTCAGGATGGGTTATCCCACATAGCTTTGACAATTTCTGACCCAGGGGAGATTGTAATGGTGCCCGATCCATGCTATCCAATTTTTGAAGTGGGACCAAAACTAGCTTGTGCTAACATTTACAAGATGCCATTATTGCGCCAGAATAACTTTTTGATTGATTTTGATAGCATAAATGCAACGATAGCACATAGCGCCAAGCTAATGATAGTTTCCTATCCAAATAATCCTGTAACAGCAACTGCTCCTCCAGAATTCTATGAGAAGCTTATATGGTTTGCTAAGAAATATGACATTATTGTTCTGCATGACAATGCATACAGTGAGCTGGTTTTTGATGGGAATAAAGGCACCAGCTTCTTGAGTTTCAAGGGTGCTATGGATATAGGCGTTGAGTTTAACTCACTCTCAAAGTCTCATAATATGCCAGGTTGTAGAATTTCATTTGCACTTGGGAATAAGAAAATAATTGAACAGCTAAAAACCATCAAATCCCACCTTGATTACGGTGTATTTTTGCCTGTACAGAGAGCAGCAATTGCAGCATTAGACGGTCCTCAAGATTGTGTTGAGTTTACTAGACGTACATATGAAAAAAGAAGAAATGTATTATATGAAGCCTTTAATGGCATCGGTTGGAAGATTGACAAAACACCGGCAACCATGTTCTCTTGGCTCCCTCTACCAGAAGGCTATACATCCTCCGTAGACTTTACCATGAAGCTGATTGATAAGACTGGTGTAATAGTAGTTCCCGGTTCCAGCTTCGGGGAAAGCGGAAATGGCTTTGTAAGGCTTGCAATGGTTGAACCAGAGGAAAGAATTATTATGGCGGCAAATGAAATTAAAAAAAGCGGCATGCTGGGCTAAGCTAGCTAAAGCTAAAGACATAAAACACAGATATAAAGCAAAGATATAAAGCAAAGATATAAAGCAAAGGGACAGCTGCCTCACTAACATGCATCTGTCCCCTTTGAAATATAATATTTATAGCAGCATTAAGTTAAGTTGACAACTATCATTGAAACCTTGCCATTGTTATCAAGCGGTCTGTCACAATACAGCTTGATACTTGAATATGCCTTACCCACCTCAATATCTGAAAGGCTCTTTGAAGATAGTGTGCCAGAATAATCCTTGAAATACACTTTTACATCTGAATTCATCGAATAAACAATTCCATTAAGCTTAATTCTTTTTGTATCCATTGCTTGCACTGTATATGCTAGAGCATCAGGATTTTTTATCTGATTAAAAGTTGTAACATTATTGTTGTAGGTCTTCATATTTAGCACACTACCAACCGTAGCTCCAATAATTTCTTTTTCGTCAGTATAGGTATATTTATTTCCCCCTGACATCAGAGAATATGTATATTTAGAGACTTTTTTACCATCAGGCGTTTGAATTGATTGCACCACACAGTCCTTATTTTGTTGATTGAAAATATCATAGGTCACAATTACACAGACATCGTCAAAAACTCCTGTTGTAACGTAGTACTTTATCTTTCCAGCAGGTATTTTTCCGTCCGGTAAATCGTTCCAATTTACAAGATTTACTGTAGAATCTGTGTAATTGTATACTTTCACATTGTCTGTTACATATCCATAACCAAATTTTCTTTGATCCTTATCAATGTAAATATCAGTAGGGGTAATTCCGCCAATCCTCATTAATGCTACCTTTTCACTGGTTAGCTCGGAAAATTTTATTAGCGTCCATTTATAAGAGTTTGGTTCAGATTCTGTAATATAGGTCTTTTGTGTCCCGTCCACTTTAAGCAAATCTACTGTATATTTTACCTTGCCGTAATCTGCTGCATCAGTTGATATAGTTGTTTGGGTATTAACAACAAATGCATATTCATCACAATTACTGTCATCCGAATAAAAAGCATCTACTATCTTTCCGTCATAGCCAAGGACAGCAGTAACACTGTCACCAACTTTGAATGCATTTGCGCTGGTATTAAATTTATCAAGGTTTGCATAATCTCCTAATTGATAGCTTACATTATTAATCTCTATTGTCTCAGGAGAATACTTATTTGGTAGGATGCTGGTAATAGCACCTTGAACCTTGTTGTCCACTACAAGATAATACATTAGAACTTCCATCTTGTTATATACCTGATAAACAACATCCTTATCCTTGATATCACTAATAGAGATGTTCTCTCCTACAGTTGTTGTTGCAGGGGTCGAGCTGTTATTGGTAGTATTCCTTAGGAAAGGAGTTACAGAGTCAAACTTAATATTACCAAGCTTTTTAGTGGAAGCATTGAAGTTCATAGCAACTTCCGGCTTGCTATACACCCAATTAGAAGAATCGCTCGTAACACCCGAAGATTCAGCTAAGGTCTTGTCTGCGTCAGCAGCATTATTTTTTTTAACATTTGTCGAAAGTAATCTATCAATCATGATAAGTGACTGTTTTGTTGTAACAGCATTAGAACTGCTAAGACTAAAGCCTGTAGTAATTCCAAGGCTTTTTGCTTTATCGATGAAACCCTTTGGCCAACTGCCAACAATATCATTGTAGCCATATCCCAGTGCTTTTACCAGTGCGGTACAAACTTGAGCATATGTTATATTTTCGTTAGGTTTGAATTTACCATCTGAAAGGGCAGATAAATAACCTAAGCTTACGGATGCATTTATATATCCGCAAAGTTCCGATTTTACAGACACATCAGAGAACATACTAGAGACAGAAAGTGATTTTGCCAAATCCGTGTTTCCAGTGCTATTTACGATAAGCTTTGCAAATACTCCCCTGGACATGTTCCCGTTAAGATTTAAATCAGCCGTATCTATTATTCCATATGTTTTGAGCTTTGCAAGTGAAGATTGGTAATCTGTTGCAGAGCTAGCAGCAAATGAAGAGCCAACACTTATAACCATTATAAGTGCCAGTATCAAGCTAAAGATTCTTTTTCTCATGAAAATTCCCCCTAAACCTCAAAATTTAATAAGTTTCTTAAAATACAGTTTTATTTAAAATCTATGAACTTTTATTTAAAACTAAGCGCCTCTATTCAAATCTAGGAACCTTAATATAAGCACCCCTATCAAACTTAAGCACCTCTTACAAACTTAAACACCCTATTCGAATCTGAGTGCTTCTATAGGATTCAGTCTGGCCGCCTTATAAGCAGGGAATAATCCAAATACAACCCCTACCCCTAACGATATCCCGAATGAAAGCATAATCCAGAATGGCGAATATACTGGTGTTGTAATTTTGAAACCACCAATGATAAACTTAATACAAAAAAGTCCTATTGCAATTCCTGTAAGTCCACCGATTCCTGTAATCATTATTGCTTCAATCAAAAATTGTACCATTATATTTTTTCTTTTTGCTCCAATTGCCTTTCTGATGCCTATTTCTCTGGTTCTTTCTGTTACTGAAACCAGCATAATATTCATAATTCCTATTCCACCAACAATTAGTGAAATAGCTGCAATGCCTCCCAATACAACCATCAGCGTTCCGGTTATTGAGTTAAGTGTTTCTAGTATTTGGGCCTGATTTGAAACCTTGAATGCATTCTCACTGGAATAAATATTTAGCAAGTATGCTTCCAGCTTTGCCATAGCTGCATCCACCTTGGTAGCATCTGTAGCCTGAACCAGGAAAGAGCGTATGTTTGCATTTCGACTAAGCCTCTGAGCAACGGTTACAGGTATAATAACGGTATCGTCCTCGGAGGAATCCTGTGAATTCGCAATTTCCTGTAAAAGTCCAACAACGGTAAATATTTCACCATTAATTTTCATGGTCTGCCCAATGGGATTCTGCCCTTCAAACAAATCATTTGCAACAGCCGTACCTATAATGGCGGTTTTTAGCTTATAGTCATTATCAAAGGACAGAATAAAGCGTCCCGACTGAACATGCCTGCTTTTAATAGTCTCATAGTCCTCACTGGTACCAATAATAGAAGTAGTTCTGTTTTTTGTACCCACCTTTAATGTCATACTACCCGACACAACCGGTGCTATCATGGATATTTCATCAGGATTATTCGCAGAAAATGCTTGTAATTCGCTATATGTAATATTTCTATTACTGTTTCTGCCCGTAATACTTATAGTAATAAGGTTACTGCCCAGTCCTTCTATCTGGTCAGTTATGCTTTTGGTACTTCCTTGTGCAAAAGCAACTGCCGTGATAACAGAGCCTACTCCAATAATAACCCCTAACATTGTCAGGAAGGACCTGACTTTATTATTTGCAATACTTTTTAAGGCCATTTTATAGGCTTGAAAAAAGCCCATTTACACCGCCTCCTTATCCTCAATTATGGTACCATCCTGTATTTTTACAATTCTTTGTGCCTGTGAAGCGATAATATTGTCATGAGTAATAAGAACGATTGTGTTCCCATTTTTATGTAAGGTCTTTAAAACATTCATAATATCTGCACCAGATTTTGTATCCAGATTTCCAGTAGGCTCATCTGCCAAAATTAATGGTGGATTGCTCACCAGCGCTCTTGCTATTGCAACCCTCTGCTGCTGACCACCCGATAGCTCATTTGGCGTATGCTTCATTCTATCTGCCAAGCCTACCATTTCAAGAGCCTCCATGCTGCGTCTGTACCTTTCCTTGTGTCCTATACCTTGATATATCAATGGCAACTCCACATTTTCCACTGCACTTAGCTTTTTGAGTAAATTGAACCCCTGAAAAATGAAACCTATCTTAAAATTTCTTATTTCTGCAAGCTGATTGTCGTTGAGCTTGCTAACTTCACTTTGGTCCAGGTAATATTGTCCGGAGGTAGGAACATCCAAGCACCCAAGCATATTCATGAGCGTAGATTTCCCTGAACCTGAAGGCCCCACAATTGCTACAAACTCATGCTTTGCTATACTGAGCGATACATTATTCAATGCGTATATTTCATTGTCACCCATGCGATATATTTTGCACATGTTAGTAATCTCTATCATCTCGGTTTCCTTTCTTGAGCGAATAATAATAACTATTACCTATTATTACTAGAAGACCTATTATTGCCTCCGGAAGGGAAGTTTCTGCCCATATCAGGAGGGGCGCTCATTCCGCCCATGCCGCCCATGCTGCCCATGCCCATGCCTCCGAAGCCTAGGCCAGATTGGTTATTGGTATTAGTATTAGATGAGCTTGACGTTACTAGTGGTGGAAGCACTACAACATCCCCTTCAGAAAGACCGCTTGTAATCTCAACATACTGCTCGTTATTTATTCCTAACTCCACCATTTTCATTGTGGTATTGGCATAATACCCCTGATTAGCTGTAGACATAGCATTTCTAGACGAGCTAGCGCTATTGGCATTGCTTGGTGTATTACGATTGCTACTTGTGCTCTGATTATTTGTGTCGCTTGAAGCGAAACTTCTTCTATTTGTGCTCTGATCGTTTGTCTTATTATCATTTGAAGCTTGATTCCCCTGTGACATAGTTCCATCAGAAGGTGCTGCTCCATCTCTTTGTGGCATATTGCCACCAGATGGTGCTTTTCCATCTCTTTGTGGCATAGTCCCACCAGAAGAAGCCGTCCCATCTCTTTGCGGCATATTCCCATCAAAAGGAGCATTTCCATCTCTTTGTGGCATATTTCCGCCATTAAAATTAGGGCGCTCTCCAGTTTGTGCATCTGTTCCATCACTCTGGACCCTTACAAAGGCCATATCCCCCATTTTTGTGATAGCTTCAAGAGGAACCATTAGTACGTCTTCCTTGGATTGCAAAATAATTTTTGCGTTAGCATTCATTCCTGCTAAGACATTTTTAGTATCATTAATCTTAACTGTGACATCATATGTAGCAACCCCGTTTGATGACGTTCCCTCCATTGCCTTTTCTATAACCTCTCCATCAACAGGGTTTGTCGCTGTTTCTGTTAATGCATCAAAGGATATCTGCGCCTTCTGACCTACTTTTATTTTATCTATATCAAGTTCATCTACTGAAATGGTAAACTGCATCTGGTTATAATCCCTGATACTGGCTAATGCCGACCCTGCTTTTATGCTGTCCCCCTCGTATGCACTCTGTTTTGTCATAATGCCATCGATGGTAGAATAAATCTTGTAATCCAATAATTGCTTTTGTGCAGCAGCAAGCTGATTTTCCAAATCTGCAACCTTCAGTTCATTTGATTGCGCTGTTACCTGCAGATCGTCATTTGTCAGCTGTATTAGAAGTTGGCCAGCACTTACATATTGATTATCCTTTACATTAAGTTGATCTATGGTGCCACTTGCCAAGGCCTTAATTGTTTGCTTGTTAACAAAAGAAAACTGACAGTTCTGTGTGCTGCTTACAACGTCATTGCCAACATTAATGTCAACACTTGCAGTCATTTCATCGGTTATTCTTCCAGGATTTGTTACATGCACTGTTACATTCTTTACAGTACCACCTGTTGAAGCGATATATGAATTACTGTCTATAGCTGTAACAGTACCCTGAACAGTATCTGTTAATTCTTGAATATGTACATCAACCTTTTGACCTAACCTAACCTTGCTTACATCAGTTACGTTGATAGGAACAGCCAATTCCAAGTTTGTGGTATCGGTAATGGTGAGAAGTGTCATTCCATTATTTACATTGTCTCCCACCTTTGAAGATACTCCTGATACTTTCCCATCAAAAGGAGCATTAACCGTCAAGTTAGTATAATTCTTTGTTGTTGAGTTAACACTTAACTGTGCTTGACTAATAGAGTTTTCTATTTTTTGAATATTGAGCTTTGCATCGGTATCATCAATTTCAAAAAGCAAGTCACCCTTTTTGACAGTGTCCCCTTCCTTAAAATATGCTTTGGTTATCTTACCCTGCACATTTGCCATGAGTTCTGCTGTACTTGATGATTCTACTGTACCCGACCCAGATAAACTCACTTCAATATTGCCTTTTACAACTTTAGATGTTCTCAGCTGTTGGCTGGCAGAAGCTGTATTACTGCGCGCCTTAACAAATAAATAGGTACCTATACCTAAGGCTATTATCAATACACCAATTATAGTTACCACAACCCATTTTCTTAACCTTTTATTAGTCTTATTTGTGTTGAGTTGCATATTTACAATCATTCCTTTCAGATTGATTTTTGTATTTTACAATAAGATATTATTAAAAATATTTGTCCATCATATGGCGAATGTGTGAACATTTTATGAAGATAAGTGGAAGAATAATGGAATAAAAAATATGGACTGTTGTTATAGCAATAAGTTGCTGCACAACAGCCCATCAAATTAATCTTTATACCAACTTATTACCTTTAATACTAATCCGCATGTCTTAAATCAAATATTCTCTTGCTCTTTTTTTCACTTCTTGGCAAAGTCCCAATGTGAGAAGCTTCGGCTTTAATCTGAATACCAATACGACTCTTAAATAAATCAACTATATTTTTCTCGATGTCAAATGCAACTGTATCACCGTCAGGGTTATACTCAACTTTCAGTGTCATTTCATCCTTGCCATTTACATGGTCAATGAATATCTGATACTCACTGCTGGCTCCATCCACTTCGCGAAGTATCTCATCAATTTGTCCTGGATAAATATTTACACCCTTTACCTTTACCATATCGTCCGTTCTGCCTACTATCCTGTCAATTCTAGGATATTCACGGCCACAGCTACACTTATCAGGTAAAATTCTGGTTAAGTCGCGGGTTCTGTATCTAAGAAGCGGTGCTCCTTCTTTCTTTAGCGTTGTAATAACAAGCTCGCCCTCTTCACCATCAGGCAGCACCTCACCGGTAATAGGATTGATTACCTCAAAATACAGATAATCATCAAAATAGTGCATTCCCTCGTGACAATCGCAATCAATAGCAATTCCGGGCCCGTATATTTCGGTTAAACCATATATATCGTATATATCAATACCTAATTCATTTTTTATTCTCTGGCGCATTTTCTCTCCCCAGCGTTCAGAGCCAATAACACCTTTTTTGAGCTTTATCTCAGATTTTAGCCCTCTTCTTGCAACCTCTTCCGCAATGACAAGAGCATAGGACGAAGTAGCAATGAATACTGTTGATTTTAAATCAGTCATCATCTGAAGCTGCTTCTCTGTATTTCCAGGTCCCATAGGTACTGCCATAGCACCTAATCTCTCTGCTCCAGCCTGAAAACCAATACCTGCTGTCCACAATCCGTAACCAGGAGTAATATGAATTCTATCAAGCGGTGTAATACCGGCGAGTTCATAACATCTCGCCATCATGTCTGCCCAATCTGAAACGTCTTTTGCTGTATATGGGATTATAATGGGTTTTCCGGTAGTACCTGAGGAAGAATGAATTCTTACTATCTTTTCATCGTCTACTGCCTGTAATCCCAGCGGATATGCATTTCTTAGCTCCTCCTTTGTAGTAAATGGAAGCTTGTTGATATCCTCTTTGCTCTTGATGTTTTTTACATCAATACCCGCAGCCTTAAATTTTTGCTGATAGAATGGACTGTTTTTCTCAAGATTTTGTAATAGAATTTGAAATTGTTCTACCTGTTGCTGTCTCATATTCATCTCACCTTTCTTGCTTAACTACGAGTTAAGCCTCATCTCATCTGATATTTAACGTAAATGGCTATAACAATTGGTTATTTCCCAAATAACTGACAATGAGAATATTATACAATATAAACATTGTTTTGAAAAACAAAATATTTTAATCTTTACATTAGCCTTCATAATTAAGTGCATACTCATACCCTAAGTTGAATGCATCTATGTTCAATTCTCTGAATTTAGCAGGGACATTTTCACCTATGGCGTTGAGCATGGCAGCTTTATCAAATGGCAGCATACCTGTTGCAGTTGCAGCTCCGAGCAGTACCACGTTTACTGCCTTTACCGTACCTGCTTTCTGTGCTAAAGCATAACCATCAATAAAATAAACCTTTTTGATATTCTTTATTATACTTTCCTTTATAGCCTCTGCATCATAATCATCATTACCAAGAGAAGCCGTAATAGGCTTTATGATCTGAGTATTTACTATTGCTACTGATTCTTTTGAAAGCCTTGCGAGGTTTCTTGCTGCCTCTGCTAACTCAAACGAAATTAATACATCAGCTGACTGTAGAGGAATAACAGAGCTTTTTTTCTCACTGTCAATTCTAACATGGCTAACAACGCAGCCTCCTCTTTGTGACATTCCAATAGTTTCAGCAGTTCTAGCAAACTTTCCATCAGAGATTGCGGCAGCAGCAAGCAGTCTTGATGCAAGCACAGTACCCTGTCCCCCAACACCTGATATTAATATATTACATCCATTATTATCCATAATATTTTTTGTCCTTTCTTTAGGCTTTCTTTTCTTCAATTGCCTTAAATGGACATATCTTCTGGCATAATCCACATCCATAGCAAAGCGAAGGTTCTATACAAATACTGTCACCCGACCTGCTTATAGCCGGACATCCAATTTCCTTTATACATCTGTTGCACTTCTTGCAGTTTTCATTAACAATATATTTTCTATTTGGCTTAAATAATGCAATACATGGTGCCTCAAATATTACTACTGAAGGTCCGTTGAATGCGGTCGCTTCCTTAATTAACCCAATAGCATTTTCCAGTTCGAGCGGGTTTCCTTTTGTAATCTGCTTAACGCCACATGCCTTAACGACACCATAAATATCAATCTTCTCCGAAATACTGCTCATCATGGTTTTACCCGTCCCTGGGTGCGGCTGATGTCCTGTCATTGCAGTAGTGCTGTTATCCAGTATTACTACTGTAATATCTGTCTGATTATATACTGCATTAACAATTCCCGGTATACCAGTATGGAAGAAGGTTGAATCCCCAATAAATGCAATATGCTTTGCATCGGGTTGAGCTCTCTTAATCCCTTGCGCAATGGTAATTCCAGCACCCATACATAAGCAGGTGTCAACCATATCCAGTGGTTTTGCATTACCCAAGGTATAGCAGCCTATATCTCCTGTAAATACAGCCTTCTCCTTCTTCATAGCCTGCTTTACAGCATAAAATGCCGCTCTATGGGGGCAGCCTGCACAAAGCACCGGCTGTCTAACAGGCAGTTTAGGTACATTGACAGGTGCAACTGATTTTTCTGCCTCAAGCTGTAAAAAGTCGGCAATAGCGCTATACACAAGTTCAAAGCAGTATTCCCCTGCAAAAGGCAGATGGCCTGTCTTTTTACCATAAATGCTTGTGTTGAGTTTCTTGGATGCACAAAGCATCAGCAGTTCGTCCTCAATAACAGAATCCAGTTCCTCAAAAACCAGTACCTCTTCTAATGCTGTCATAAATTCTAAAGCCATCTGTTGAGGAAGCGGATAAGGTGTACCAACCTTAAATATCCTGATATCAATACCTAATTTGTTTACTGCTTCCTGCACATAGGTATAGGCAACGCCTGATGCGGCTATACCTTTTATGGACGTGATATCAGCACTTGTGTTATTGGTTATTGTGTTACAGTCTGTAGTACTTGCTCCTGAGCTATTCCAGCCCGAATTACCTGTTCCTGAGCTGAAGCAGGAGTT
Organism: Bacillota bacterium; assembly: GCA_023439045.1. Classification (GTDB taxonomy): domain Bacteria; phylum Bacillota; class Clostridia; order Acetivibrionales; family DSM-1351; genus Ruminiclostridium. The sequence goes on from JAEXOY010000013.1 coordinate 55,852, forward strand.
ACTCGTTCCTGAGCTGTAACACGAGTTAAACCTGCTCTGCGAAAACAGCTCTGAAAGCTTCATTTGTAGCCCCTCTATATGTAAGTGCTTTTTATATGCCAAACTCGGGAAAATAACCCATCTTGGATCCTTCATGAAACCCGCTGCCTGGTGGGGCTCACGGTAGTCATCTACATCTATGGTAGCGCACGCGTGGCACACTCTCGTAGTTGGTCTTAAGAAGACAGGTAGTTCAACCAATTCAGACAGTTCAAAAGCATATTGTACCATCTCATATGCCTCTTCAGGAGTAGACGGATCTAGTACCGGAAGGTTTGAAAATCTGGCGTAATGCCTGGTATCCTGCTCAGTTTGTGATGAAAAGGGGCCTGGATCATCTGCTACCAAAACAACCATTCCACCCTTAACGCCTATGTATGCCAAACTCATTAATGGGTCGGAAGCAACGTTTAAACCCACCTGTTTCATAGTAACTAATGTTCGTGCACCAGAATACGCAGCACCGGCACCAACCTCCATTGCCGATTTTTCATTAACAGACCATTCGACATAGATATCTCCTGGATTATGCTCTGCTATAGTTTCCAAAACCTCCGTAGAAGGAGTTCCGGGATAGCCTGTTACTACATTAACACCGGCTCTTATAGCCCCCATTGCTATAGCTTCATTGCCCATCAGTAGTTTTTTTGCCATTTTTATTATCATTCCTTTCGGACTTATTTATTATAGAACCTTGTCATTTCATAAAATTATACCATATGTTTGTGCAGAATTAATAATGTTTTTGACCTATTTAAAATTTCAACTTTTTTGAAATTTTGTACTTTTCATACAAGCGCTAATTGGGTATAATTTACTTATATGAGGGATTTCATTTAGAAGGGGGTTTTGTATAATGAAAATGATTGTTGCAATAGTACGTCCTGAAGCTTTTGAGGATGTAAAACAGGCATTGTTTGATGCCCAAGTTTATAAGATGACAGTTACACATGTCAAAGGTTGTGGCCAGCAAATGGGGTATACCGAAAGCTACAGAGGGACTGTTACAGAAGTTAACCTACTTAACAAGGTTCGTTTTGAGATTTCGGTTAACGATCAATTTGTTAAGCCTACTATTGATGCAATAATGAAGGCAGCAAGAACAGGAAATATTGGTGACGGAAAGATTTTTGTACTTCCTATTGAAGAATGTTACAGAATCAGAACTGGCGAAGAAGGCGGAGAAGCGATAGGTTAAAAATCATAGGGGCTGTTTAGCCCCTATTTATTTTGAAGTAGTTGCCTTTAATAACAAGGTCAGCTATCTCTATACCTTGTGTCGCAAGCTTTTTGTCATATTCAGAGGGTGTTCCCTTTATACTCAAATCCCTTAAAATTGCATAATTTTTATTGGTATTAAGCAAGTTCCTTCCCATCGCAGTACCGGAATACTGCTTTTTATCCAATCCCATTAAATACCCCAAAGTAGGTAGAATATCAATCTGTCCTCCAGTAGTTTCAATAACCTTTGGCTGTTGATTCTTTTTGTAAATAATCAATGGTATGTGCTTATCATTTCTTATCATCCAACTTTCTGCACCACTAATTCTGTAGATATCATTTTGAAAATATTTATGTACGCCCTCATGGTCACCGTAAATTGCAACTACCGTGTTTTCAAGTAACCCATCTTTATCAAGGTTTCTAAGAAAGTTCCCCAACTGAGCATCCATATAATTAATACATTGAAAATATCCTCCAAGCTTAGTATTATTATACTTCTCACTCAGTTTCAAACTCTGATATTGGGCTGGAAGGTTGAAGGGCGTATGGCTTGACAAGGTAACCATAAAAGTATAAAAAGGCTGTTTTTGTTTCAAAATAATTGGTTCAACCTGATTAAGATACTCCTTGTCACTTATCCCCATAATAATCTTTTCGGTGCATTTATAGTTTGAAGAATCATAAAGCTTATCAAACCCCATAGAAGTTAGTGCAGGCTTCCAATTCCACATTCCCGCATCATCAGGATGAAATACTGACGTGAAGTAACCCAGCTGCTTGAACATTTGAGGTAGGGAATTGTATGAAGTAATGGGATTATTAATAAAGGTGGTACCCATTCTTTCAGGATAAACTGACGTATTAGTCATAAGGTCAGCATCGGAGCTATTTCCCCCTCCTACCTGTTCGTAATAGTTTTTTAAGTATAGGCTGTTGCCAAGAAGCTTATTTATGTTTGGCGTAATTTCTTGACCTTCTACCCTTTGGTTAAGTACAAAATTTTCTAAAGACTCCACTTGAATAACCAGTAGATTCTTCCCCTTATATATACCGCTATACTCATTATCAGGCAGGTTCTCTTGCTTTTCAGCAAACCAATGTTTAATCTCTTCAATTTGTTTTTGGGATAAGCTTATCTCATTTTTATCTAATATATATAGCTTTGAGCTATAAAACTCATATCCAAGCGGTGAAATATTTGACACAGTAGACATAGAATTCAATTTATAAAAAATCCAGTTAATTGGTGTCTTCGAGGTAAGATTATTTGCTACAGGCGCAATTATTAAAAAGCTCAATAGGCCTATACAAAAACACATAGCCGAAAAAATAAATTTTCTTGGAATGTTAATATATGCCTTTCTTCTGAGAATAGCGTATGTAATCAGTATGGGAATATCGGCAAAAAAGATAAGATCAGTTAAATGAGTAAGTGCTACAAATCCTGTTATGGTATCTGTAAGATTTCCTCCTGCCTTTAATTCATATAAAGATGGAAGAGTATTAAATCCACGAAGGTACCATAGATTAATAAGAAGTAGCCCTGAAACCAAAATATCCAAGGCAATAACGCATACTATTCTAGCCTTGTTTTTAAATAAATAGGCTATCCATATAACCAATAAGACTGCTCCTATATAATAAATGGGTCTATATGCAAAGGTTCTAAATACTAAGTTTAAAGCTGTTCTTATATGTGGCCTGTCATGAGTAGCATCTGTAATATATCCTAGCAAAAGAATATTTTTAAGTAGTATAGAAATAAAAACATAAAAAGAGATCAACTCGTTTGGCCAAAACTTCCACCAGTTTTTCCTTACAGTTCGGCTTACATCTTCAGTTCCGACAAACAGATCAGCTTCTCTTGCCTCGTTGCCAGCATTTGCAACCGCCTCAATACCCTGAGACGGTTGCTCACTCTCATTAATAATTCTGTCATCCATAATAAATCATCTCGCTGTCATACAATCTTGGTCGTCCATTTTTCTACATTCCAAACATCCGTTATCCAATCTTCATAGAATTCAGGTTCATGGCAAACCAAAAGGATAGTCCCTTTAAACTCTTTCAATGCACGCTTTAACTCGTCCTTTGCATCTACATCCAGATGGTTTGTTGGCTCGTCTAGTACTAGCCAGTTAACATCCTTGAGCATCAGCTTGCATAACCTAACCTTTGCATTTTCTCCACCACTTAGCACCATCATTTGGCTCGTAATATGTTCTGTAGTGAGACCACACTTTGCAAGCGCCCCTCTAACCTCGGCATTTGTAAGGCCAGGATAATCGTTCCATACCTCATCAAGCGCAGTATTTGTATTATAGTGAGAGGCTTCCTGTTCAAAGTATCCTGTAAAAAGGTAATCATCAAGCATTACCTTGCCTGATACGGGGTTCAGTTCACCAATCAAGGTTCGAAGAAGTGTAGATTTTCCTAATCCGTTAACTCCCTTAAGGGCAACCTTTTGTCCACGCTCAAGAGCAATATTCAGAGGACTTGTCAGTGGTGAATCATAGCCGATAACAAGGTTCTCTGCTTGAAATACATATCTACCAGAAGCTCTCGACTCTCTGAACTTAAAGATAGGCTTGGGCTTTTCTTTGACCTTCTCAATAATGTCCATCTTATCCAGCTTCTTCTGGCGGCTTTTTGCCATATTTGTAGTAGCAACCCTGGCCTTATTTCTTGCAATAAAATCCTCAAGCTTGTCAATTTCCTTCTGTTGCTTTTCATACGCCTGTTGCTGCTGCAGCTTTTTCAACTCGTACATTTCCTTGAATTGCTCATAGTTGCCGGAATATCTAGTCAAAACAGCATTTTCAACATGATAAATTACATTGACAACATCATTTAGAAAAGGTATGTCATGGGATACCAATACAAATGCATTCTCATAATTCTTGAGGTAGTTCTTGAGCCATATAATATGATTTTCATCAAGAAAGTTCGTGGGCTCGTCCAGTATCATAATCATAGGACTTTGAAGCAGCAGCTTTGTCAAAAGCACCTTGGCTCTCTGCCCACCACTTAGATTTGATACATCAGTATCCAGCCCGATTTCTCCCAGCCCAAGACCATTGGCAACTTCCTCAATCTTGGAATCAAGAATATAAAAACCGTTATGTTCAAGCGTGCTCTGAATATCGCCAACATCCTCCATCATGGAGTCTAGCTCTTTTTCAGTGGCATCGCCCATTTTTTCATAGATTTCAAGCATTTCCTTTTCTAAGTCAAACATATATTGAAAGGCTTCTCTCAGTATTTCCCTAATGGTTTTTCCCGGTGTTAAAACAGTATGCTGATCTAAATACCCGGTAGTAATTCTATTACACCATTCTACTTTACCCTCATCGGGCATAAGCTTGCCAGTGATGATGTTCAAGAATGTGGATTTTCCCTCTCCATTCGCACCTACAAGGCCTACATGCTCCCCCTTCAAAAGTCTGAAGGAGGCACCCTCTAAAATTTTCCTGGCACCAAAGCCATGATTTACATTTTCAACATTTAAAATACTCATATAAGCTCCAGTAAAAATAATATAAAAGCATCAGAAATCAGTATAGCTTATTAAAAAAAGTAAATCAACTGGGCTTGCAAAAAAAGGATATAATTTATAATTAACTACTAAACCATATAATAAGGTTTGATTCTGATTTATAGAAAAAATTTACCCCCTTTTTGCAAAAGCAGTTTTATTATTAACTGATTTTTGCATAAAGGGGGCATCACAAACTTCTCAAAATCCATATAGCACGAATGACATGCTTTAGTTTAATGGTTCTATGATCACATTGATATCACATGTATTTTCAATGCTGCCTTTATTTTTTTCGAACGTACTCATCTTAAAAACCTTACCATTTACTGTAATGTTGAAAGGTAGTGTTATGACATCAGTTGAGGCCAATATTGCTACTTTAATGCCAGCTCTCTGATCATCTGTTAAATCTTTCCCTGCTAATTCATTTATAGCTGTAATAATGGCGTCTCCTGCCTCTATTGCACGTGCCTCAAAATCGTCTCCATAGTCTACTCCTACGTAAAAATAAGGCTTATCTTTAAGTTTTAAGTTATTTACTATTATTGCTCCATTAGGTGTTTTTAAAGCTGCAATTTTAACTGTATTTGTCTTGGCATCCCATGAATACTTAGCACCAGCCTGCTCAATCAATGTTTTAGCTGGCAAATAGAAAACTCCGTTTACATTTCTACCTAAACTCTCCAACTTTACTGCTTTATTGTTTACAGTAAATGAACTAGTTTTAGGTATAACTACAATAGTATTCTTTTTATCTGTAGCTGTAATCATAGAATTATTATCACCTTTTGTCGTATACCCCAATGATTTTAGCGTTTCTTCTACTGGCATCATTACGACATTGTTTCTTATTACAGGAGCCTGGTTTAATTTTAATTGAGTCTCATTTAGTAATACCTTAATTGGTGTCTCTGTTGGCTTAGTCCACATTAGATTACCGTTGTAATCGATATATGTTGTCTTAATTTTTTTGGCGTCCGAGAGATCCGAATACTGTATTCTTATCATTTTTACATCATCGTATTTTGCAATGATAGATATTTCTTTCTTATCTAAATATTTATCATCGGTAAAGAAAAGCTTACCATTTTTAAACAATTGAACCTTTGGTGTCCCTCCTGCTAGAGATTCTTTGATTATGAAACCATCGCCAATTGCATACTCTGTCACCTTAACTAGCTTTTTATCTTTATTTGTTAAGCTATATTTTTTTGCTTTCGAGTATATATCTACTACCTTACCACCTTTATACTCTCTGTATTTTCCCTGTGGGTAAACTTTTACAGCATTGTTTACTATAATAAAATTTGTATCTATGTACACTGCAGAACGGCCAGACTTGTCCATAACTTTGGCTACTCCGCCTATGAAGTCGTCTGCATAGACAAAACTAGTAAATCTCACCTCATTTCCATTTATATCTACATAGCTGAATATACCATTGCTACTTACTGGATATAAGTTACTGCTTGTTTTTGTTTCTGCTGACACCATCTGTGTCATACAGGTGACAATCATACTAATTGCTATTATTAGGAGTATTAGTTTTTTTGTCTTCATGTAAAGTACCCCCTAAATTTGGTTTGTTCATTTGTGCGCTTAGCTGCCTATTACAAAATAGTCACTTGAACCATTGTTTTGATTATATTAATTGCCACATAACTTGCAGTAACTCACATCGCTTTTATGAACTCTTTATTTATTAACTATCCTAATTAGTTTTTATCATTATTTTGACGTTTAATTACTCAGTTGGCTGCTGAATCTTTGGAGCATCCTTCTTTAGCAAATCCAAAACATTCATTCCCGTCAAAGCCTCAACGGTATCAGGAAGTTGGGAAATAATATCTGTTACATAGCCGGACACCTTTGCAGCTCCACCTTTTCCTTCTCCACCACCATTATCAACAATAACAATCTTTTCTGTTTTAGCAAGAGGACTAGCAACAGCCTGTGCGATCTCAGGCAGCTTTTCAATAATCATTTGGGTTACAGCAGCATCATTATACATTTTAAATGCTTCTGCCTTCTTTGACATGGCAGCAGCCTCAGCTTCACCCTTAGCCTTAATAATCTCAACTTCAGCCATACCTTCAGCACGCTTAGCTTTTGCTCTCGCTTCACCTTCCATTTCAATAGCACGGGCACGAGCTTCAGCAACCGCAAATTCCCTGTACTTGTTTGCATCAGCAAGCTTTGTTGCCTGATAGATCTCAGCATCAGCCTGTTTTACAACAGTCGCTTCAAGTTCCTTTTCACGTCTTAATGCTTCCTGCTCAGCAAGTTCGATTTCCTTTTGCTTCTTTACAATCTCAACCTGCATTGCTGTTTCAGCAACTTCCTTCTTTACAATGTTGGCCTTTATATCATACGCAAGGTCAGCACTAGCCTTTGCAGTTTGCTGATCTTTGTTATAGGACTGAACCTTAAGTTCCTTATCCCTATTTGCCTCAGCTATCAGAGTTTCAGCCTGTATTCTTGCTGCCTCACCCTCTCGATTAGCCTCAGCAGTCTTAATCTTTGTTTCCTTTGTAGCATTTGCTTCAGCTATCTGAGCATCTCTCTTAACTTCAGCTATTCTAGGCTTACCAAGCGCCTCAAGATAACCATTCTTGTCAGATATATCTTTTATTGTAAGTACCTTAAGTTCAAGACCCAAGCTCTGAAGTTCTGTCGCAGCCACACCCTGAACATGTGATGCAAAGGTTTCCCTATCCTTGTAGATTTCTTCTACTGTCATCTTGGAAACTATTTCACGAAGCTTACCTTCTAGAACCTGCTGAGTAGTTCTGGAAATAACACCAAGCATATACTCTAGACCTTTGGACGTATTGAACTGCTCCGCTGCTGATAATATAGATTCTCTATCTGATTTTACTTTAACTACCGCTACTCCATCTGCAACAATACCAACACCCTGTGAGGTTAGTGCACCATCTATGCGAATGTCTATTTGCATATTTTCAAGTGAAATAACATCTGTTCTTTCAAGCATTGGTACTACTATTCCGCCACCACCAGTAATTACACGTCTTCCTCTGAAACCAGTCACAACCAAAGCCTTATCCTGTGGAATCTTTTTATACATGGAGAACAAACTAAAAATAAGAATAAATACAACTACCACAATTGCCGCAGGAATTAAATAAACTGAGTAATCTCCCATTTCTCTACCTCTCTTCAATTAAATTTTTAATTCAACTATATGTGTATAAAACTTATGCACTGTGAGTACATAATAATTGAATATCGTTATAGATTTTGTACATTTTGAACATAGAAAACATTATTTTCTATTTTACATATAAATACTGTTTCTCCTTGCTTAACTTTAGAACCATCAATATGCTTTGCTGGCCCTGAATGCCTGATGGAATTAACAGAATAATTTATTGTACCAAAGCCATTTTCTAAAATATCAGAAATTACTTCTGCCCTCGTCCCAATCAGCTGTCCTCTAGAAACCTCTGAGCTGTTTTCACTTTTATACAAGGGTACTGCCACAAACTTGTAAAGTAAGGTGGATACAAGAACAGCACTAACGAATGAAACTGCTAACACAATAAGCTCAATCCATTTAAAATATGTAGTGCCCAGAATTCCCAATCCTCCAAATACAGTTAGAAAGGAAACTGCTACAATGGGGTTAAGTAAAATTAAAAACTTTGACAGCACCGACTGTCCTGCATGAGCCGTTTGATCATGTTCCATTGTCTGGGTTTCAGCATGAGCATGTTGGCCCGCATCAACATTATGTCCTCCATTTACAGAATTGGCTGTACCAACGTGATGACCCGGTCCAACGTGATACCCAACATCAACCTTATGCCCAACATCAACGTGATGTCCTGCATCAACGTGGTGGCCTGCATCAACGTGATGTCCCGCATCAAGATGAGTTCCATGATGCAATCCTCCTGCATCACCAGAATGTCCAACCCCCCCGTGATCCAGGTGTAGTGATCCCGAAATACCGCTGATAATTACAGAAACAACAGTATATAGCACTCCTACCCCAAAAACGACCAAATAGAAATAATACATCTCCAACCCCCTCTCTCCTAGAATACTAACAATTCTACTGCATATAGCATAAATAGTCCAACAACACCTATGTCAAACCCAGTTAATGTAGCATTGCTACATCCATTTAGGTTAATCTATATCTTCAGTTCTCATCGAATATCTCCCTATATCTTCGTCACGCTACGTCGCACGATATTTCCAATCAAAGTCATCATTATAGATCATTAGCTTGGTCATTCCACCATCTACCACTATATCCTGAGCATTAATAAAACTATTTCCTTCATCACATAAAAACATTACAGCATTTACAATATCAAGCGGAATTCCCACTCTTCCAGCCGTATGCTGTTGTCTGTCATTTTTAGAATGCTTACCTGAATATTTCTCGCCTTCATCAACATCAATCCAGCCTGGACTAACGCTATTGACTCTTGCCTTTCCTGCAAGACTAACAGCCAATGCGTGGGTTAAAGAAAGAATTCCACCCTTTGCTGCAGAATAACTCTCGGTATCCATTTGTGACATTCTTGCTCGAGTGGAACATATATTGACAATGGAAGCATTCTCTGCAAGGTTATTCTTAAAAAGCTTGCAAAGCATATAGGGAGCAGTAATACCAATTCTCAACACATAGTTGAAGTCTTCATAACTGCAATCGGATAAAATACCCTTTTTAGTAAGCATGGCATTGTTAATAATGTAATCTATATTTTTGTATTTATTAATAATCTGATTGGAAAAATCAATTAAAACTTGCTCTTCCGCTATATCCCCATAAAAGAAAACTGCTTCTCCGCCAGCATTCGTAATTTCCTGCTGCAAAAGCTGACCGCTTTTTTGATCAGTATCTATAAAAGCAACCCGAGAACCTTTTTTTATGAACTGTTGTACCAGACACTTCCCTATTCCGTTAGCACCACCAGTAATAACACATACTTTATGTGTAAAGTTCATCTGTTTAATCTCCTTAATAATCAAAATTCCTCAAAATAGTAGACATAAGATTCTGTACTAAGTATAGACTATTGTTAATATAAACTTCACTTAACCACCATATGGTGTTATAATGCGTTTAAACTTTGTAAATTCTCCTATTGATATTCACAATTTATGCTCTCGTTTAATTCATAACTATTATATATTATATCATTAACTTTAACAGGAATATCTTATTATCATAATTTAGTACAAAAAAATTATCTCCTGATCCACTACAACTTCCTATCCATAAATTTCAAATTCTAATCAATTATACCAAATAGTACCACACGTTTAAAGTAATATTCCTAGATTAATTAATAATTCTCATCAACTGAGCTATGCCTTTGAAGAAATGTCCATTTCCAATATTAAGGATGGCTTTTGCTCTCTTTGCATTAATTAAGCCCCCTGATAGAAGAATCATGCTTTTTAAAGGAACAGTTACAGTACTTTCCATCATCATTTTGAAATTAGGATTACTGTAATCCACACCTCCATTGTGCTTGCCTAAATAGAACTCAATTATCTTATAAAAAAGTCTCATAGCCAAACCACTATCTCGCATCTCAGCAATGGAACTCGACATATCAAACTGTCCCTTAACCTTTTCTTTATATGGTTCAATCGTTCTTGATAATAACTTTGAAAAGTCCTGTCTGGTTGGGCGACCATCAAGAGAGTAGTACCAAGAGGGGGTGTCTTGTTCAATTGCGGTGACAGTGGCAGCACTGCTGTTTTGAGCGTAGCTGTCTGCTTGACTTGATATGCAATCTTGGCTTGCTATGCCTTCTTGGCTTGCAATTCCTTCTTGACTTGCAATGCCTTCTTGACTTGCAATGCCTTCTTGACTTGATATGCTTCCCTCAATTGTGCTATCTATCTGCATAATACTGTCATCTTGATGGGTGCTAATATCAGAACTAATTTGATGAGTATAATAAATATCTCTGCTTGATGCTCCAAGCATTATTGAATAAGTACCGTTTTGTACTGTCCATTCTTTGTTTTGCAAATTGTAATATGAAAAAGCTCTGTCATCTAAAGTTATATCAACCGTAGCCTCCTCCCCCTTTTTGAGCCAAACCTTCTCAAAGCCTTTGAGCTCTTTTTGTAAGCAGAAAACTCCGTCCTGCGGCTTTCCAACATAAAGCTGTATAACCTCTGCACCATCATAGTTTCCTGTATTTTTTACTGTTACACTAACCTTGATGTTTGGGAATTCTCCTATCACCTTGAAGTCTGAATAACTAAAGCTTGTGTAGCTAAGTCCAAAGCCAAAGGGAAATAACACATTCTTGTTAGCCTTGTCGTAATACCTGTATCCAACGTATATACTTTCACTGTACAAAGCCTGTTTTGGGTTTACTCCATAGGTGTCCGAACACACTACGTCACTATAGCAGGCAGGATAAGTCTCTGCTAGCTTTCCGCTAGGATTTGCTGTGCCAAAAATTATATCCGCTGCCGCAAGCCCTCCTGCCTGCCCCGGGAGATACATGTTGACCACTGCACTGACCTTGGATAGCCACGGCATTGTAACAGGAGCACCGCCGAGTAGCACGACAATGGTGTTTTTATTCTGAGCAGCAACCTCGTTAATTAGCGCATTATGGCTCTCTGGCATATCAAGCGAAGTTCTGTCAAAGCCCTCACTTTCAAAATCATCAGGTAATCCCGCTACAACTATTGCTATATCAGCCTGTTTTGCAGCATTTGCTGCCTCAATCATCAATTCCATATTGGCCTTACTATTCTCATAGCCTTTATAAAATCTAAAATCAGCGTTGTATTCTTTGAAACCATCGACGAAATTGGATAGCTTGGTAGGATTTATCCTTGAGCTGCCAGACCCCTGATATCTTATATCATTAGCCAAATCTCCTATAAGGGCTATCTTGACGTTGTTCTTGATAGGTAAAATGCTATCATCATTCTTGAGTAGCACAGCACTTTCACGAGCTACCTTTCTAGCTAGCTGGTGATGAGCCTCTACATCGTATTGACCCTTCTCTATATTTACAGTATCAAAAATAAGTGTAAGAAGGCGATCCACGCTTATGTCAATGTCGGACTCTGATAAACGTCCTGACCTGACTGCCTCAATAACACTTTTATCAAAGTGGCCATTGCTTCCAGGCATTTCTAAATCCATGCCAGCTTTAAACCCTTCTACTCTGTCATTTGTAGCACCCCAATCCGAAATAACTACCCCATCAAAGCCCCATTCCTGCCTGAGTATGTCGGTTAATAAATACTTATTATCGCTACAATATGTACCATTTAGCAAATTATATGCACACATAATAGTTTTGGGCTTTGCATTTTTGACAGCTATTTCAAATGCAGAAAGATATATTTCTCTAAGTGCTCTTTCATCAACTACACTATCGGAGGTCAATCTTTGATTTTCCTGACTATTTGCAGCAAAATGCTTAAGTGATACTGCAACACCTTTGCTCTGAACAGCTAAAATCCATTGTGTTGCAAGCTCACCCGCTAAGAATGGGTCTTCGCTGAAGTACTCAAAATTCCTCCCGCACAAAGGATTCCTCTTTATATTAATGCCCGGTCCTAGAAGAATGTTGGTCTGTTCCTGCAAACATTCATTGCCAAGAGCTATCCCCATCTCGTAAATTAAGTCTCTATCCCAGGATGAGCTGGTAGCGCATGCGGCAGGAAAGCAGGTAGATGGGCGGCTTTTGCTTATTCCAAGATGGTCTTCCTCATCTGCCTGCTTTCTCAATCCATGAGGACCATCATTCATCCATATAGACGGAATGCCATATTCATCATACTTCTTGGTGCTCCAAAAACCTGCTCCAGAACAAAGTGCGACCTTGTCTTCAAGCTTCATCTTATCAATAATGCCCTGATATTTCATATCCAACACCACCCAATTTATTGTTATTTTTACAATAATATAATTTTACTTTAGTAGAAATCATATTTCAAGCTAATTGGCTGCACCAAAAGAGTTTGTATCTACTTGACTTGTCCGTGATTTATCAAGAAAACAAATGTATACTAAAGGAAGGATTACTAATGAATGTATTATTGATTTTAAACACCGAATTTGGGCCTATACAGTAAATAATGCTTGAATATACGTATTTTTTTTACAATTTGTGTATTGAAATGTGAGAATATTAGGAGTATAATTGCTTTGTTAATTTAATTTCGTTAGGTGAGGCTCCGATACAGATACACGCTGCTGCCCGGAAACATCGAGAGATGCCAATGGGTCAACAGGTACTACCGAAATAAGGTTTTACTTAATGTAGCTGGATTAGGTATTCCAAAGCTGTATTGTGCTAAAACTCAACGAGTGAAGGATATAGTTATGCGCTGATTCCGTCACTCGTTGTGCACGGATTTTTTATTTGTTTAATTTTTAATTTGTTTATATTATTTGTATTTTTTTATTGTATTTATTTATTGTATTTATTTATTGTATTTTTTTATTGTATTTTTTTATATGATTGTATTTTTTGTTAATATAATTTTTTAACAGTACTTAATTTATATTTATGGGGGTGAATGGTATGGATTGTGATCCTGGTGGTAGTTGCCACATACGAAGCTTTACATTATATCGGGGGTCTTTGTGTCATGCCATTTACCATAGTAGTAATAGCGTATGACTTTATTGCCCTCTACTAAAATAATAGAAATGGGGGTATTACTATGCTTGAAATTTTTAAGACTATCAACAATGAGCTTGTGCCATCCGATGTCTTTGAAGATGGTGTTTGGGTAAATCTTATTAATCCAACCGAAGATGAAATTAACAAAGTAAATAGTGCATTGGGTGTTGAAATGGACTTTCTTAAAGCAGCACTTGACGAAGAGGAACGTGCCCGTATAGAAAGCGATAATGGCCAAACCCTTATAATCGTGGATATTCCGATTATTGAGAGTGAAGGTAAAATGAATGTGTACACTACTATTCCTCTTGGCATAATACTTATTAAGCATGTCATTATTACTGTGTGCTTAAAGCAGGAAACTCTGCTCAATGACTTTAAAAATAATAAGGTTAAGTCATTTCTTACCCAGTTTAAGACTCGCTTTGTTCTTCAGATACTTTACAAAAATTCAACGAGATATTTGCAATACCTAAAGCATATTGACAAGACCAGCGGTAGAATCGAGCAGGATTTGCATAAATCAATGAAAAACAAAGAGCTTATTCAAATGCTAAAGCTTGAAAAGAGTCTTGTTTACTTTTCAACAGGCTTAAAAGCAAATGAAGTAGTACTTGAAAAGCTTATGAAGTATGAGCACATAAAGAATTATCCTGAAGATACTGAGTTGCTCGAGGATGTTATTATAGAAAACAAACAGGCCATAGAAATGGCCAATATATACAGCAGCATTCTATCAGGAACAATGGACGCCTTTGCCTCCATTATTTCAAACAACCTGAATATAGTGATGAAATTTCTTACATCTGTTACCATTGTTATGGCTATTCCGACAATGATTTCAAGCTTCTTTGGAATGAACGTCGCTATCCCATTATCAAGCCCATTTGCATTTTGGATAGTTGTGGTTATAGCAGTTGCCATGTGCGGAGTTGCAGGATTTGCACTATATAAGAAAAAGATGTTTTAACGTACAAAAATAAAAGCCTATAAATGTGCACCTCAAATAAAAGATGTAACTTATCTAACATTTGGGGTGCATGTTACTTACAAGGCTTTTTCAAGTTTACATGATACTTATATCGACTATAGCATATTATGTTCTATCTTTCACGTAAAACGCCTGTTCCATCATAGAAATTTTCGTCCGGTTTTCTCATTATACCTTGGCTATCACAAAACTCTTCATCTGCACGCCTTAGTATGCCAAGGTAATCAAAATAGTCTTCGCCAGGTTCTCGACTTATTCCTTCACTGTCTAAATATACTTCGCCCGGATTTCTTAATTGACCCTGACCATCAAAAAAACTTTCCTTAAGGGAATACAAAAAATCATCACTCTCTCAAAACAAATTTTATGCATTTAATTATAACATAAATTGAACTAATAAAGAAATATTTTAACACTACTACTTTATTTGGTAATGAAATAAAATATTCGTATTATTTAATATGCCTACAATTTTATATGCATAATAATTATATGCCTATTATTTTAGCAATAATTATGGTATGGTTTAAATAGTCATATTAGAATACTTACAGTATAGGTATATTAGTAATACTTATGGTATGGTTTAAAATAGTCATATTAGAATACTTACAGTATTGGTATATTAGCAATACTTATGGTATGGCTTAAAATAGTCATATTAAAAATACTTACGGTTGGTTTAAAATTTGGATATAATAAATCCATCCAATATGGTTTAAAATCACCTAAAAGTGTACAAAGGATTCTCTCACATGAACGAACAGTATTATGAAAAACTATTCAATATAAAAACAACTGGTGAACAAAAAGAATTTAATGAATCTTACCATTATCACATTTATGAGCCTACTTCCTATGCTGCATTAGAAGCTTTGTGCAGTAGCTATAACTTTACACAAACAGATAGTATAGTTGACTTTGGGTGTGGTAAAGGCAGATTTAGTTTTTATATTAATTATTTTTACGAGTGTGAGATAACAGGCATTGAAATGAGCAGTTTTTTCTATAAGCAAGCAGAGAATAACTTGAAAGGCTATTCTATAAAAAACGCAGCAAAAGCCAAAAAGAACAGATTTATTAATTGCTTAGCAGAAGAGTATGAAGTACCTCCTTGCACAAATAAGTTCTATTTCTTTAACCCATTTTCAATGCAAATATTCTCTAAAGTGGTCAAAAATATTTTATTGTCAAAGGAAGAAAGTGAAAGAAGCATTGATATTATTTTGTACTATCCTTCTAATGACTATATCCTTTATTTAGAGTCCACGTATCAGTTTCAACAAATAAAAGAAATACGTGTTCCTTGTCTATACAACAATGATGCTCGTCACAAATTCTTAATTTATAATATATAAGTGAAGGTTCACAGCAGCCTTCACTCTTTTATTTTATAATGAAGGTGATTGGCTGACGGAATTTCTTATTGGGATATTACACCCGCAGATAACTATTCTTATCACTTACCTGCCTTGGCTTTCTCCCAGTGAGCATAAAGCGTTTGATCCGCCTTTTGCTTAAATAATGTAGTAGCCGTAATCAAACTACCTTTTGCAGCATTTGTATACCAGCCTTTAAATACATATCCGCTTCGTTCTGCAGGAAGAAGTTCACCATAGGTACCACCATAAGCGACTGATTTTGGGTCTAAAGGCTTACCTCCTCCATTGGTATCAAATGAAATCTTATAGGTTGCAACTTTCCCTACAAGTAACTCATCTCCACTCAAAGTTATTGGTATATCATTCCAGTCATTACAGTTCTGTGGCACACCGATTTTCATTAAGCTATCTAACGTCACCCTTGGAGAGATAGTCGCAAGCTTATACCCATTTCCTAAACTGATAGGCTCTGCCTTATATATGACATTAATATATGTATTATCTATAGGAACTAACTTTAATCCATAATACATTGACAACTGTCCCTGGAATGTGACTTCTGAAAGTTTGTTTGATTTCCCCATATAAATAAAGAGCATAACCCCATCAATATTTTTAAAAGTAGCTTTTGAGGATGCTGTCAATGCTAGACGCCCTTCATAAGAGGATAATCTTTCAATCTGTTTCAAATCCCCATCAACACGTAGAATAGCCACCTCATACTTATATGTATCCCCCTTCAGACAATTGTATTTATCCACTTCTACATTAATACCAATACCAATTGTCAGATGATAAATATTTATAAAGTCTCCAGATACTCTGGCAAACTCCTTTATTTGAATATCTGTTTTACCCTTAATGCCGTTTCCATCAAAAGCTTTTGCAGTTATAACACATTGATATAGTGTGGTTTTGTAACCATTACCATAATACGCGATTACTCCGTCTGGTTTCTGACTTTTCAATTCAATATCTTTGAATATAACTTCTGAATTAGCACTTATTTTGCTTGCTACTGCTATTGATGTATAATTATTGCACCCTTCATTATCATTCCACCCCATTACTTTACCGCATATCATAATTTCTTTTGCATAGGATGAAAAGGTTATTTGATTCTCATTTCTGTTATCGCCAACTATAATTTTATAATAAGCCTTCTTGTCCTTTACCTTGTCCATGGCAACTTTAATATCCTCAAAGCTCTTATACAAACCAAGACTTTTAGCGTTTGTACCCTCATTTAAATTATCTTTGGAAGAATAGGAATATACCTTTAAGGTTTTTCTTGCTTCCTCCTGGACTGTAATGACACAGCTTGCCGACACTCCGCTTCCATCAACAGCCTCAGCGGTTATAGTAGCAGTTCCGCCTCCTACAACCTTTAGCTTACCCTCACTATCTACTGCTACTACGCTGCGGTTGGAGGTAAACCATCCGATTCTCGGATTGCTTGCCGTTTTTGCATTGGATACACTCGCCTTTAACTGATATGTATCTCCAACCTTTAGCTGCAATTTTGAATTGTTTATTTTTATACCCTTGACTTCCTCTTTAATAGGCGTAGCACTCATGTATCTCTGTAACAGCTGTAACCTTGCTTTATTGCAAGGATACCCTTCCTGAATTACGGTGTCCTTATACCCATCATATAAAAATCCATAATTTGTTGTCATGGCAAAAACCTGCCATCCAATCTTATTCTTTTGCAAATAGCTTAATAATGTATCATAAGCCTTAAGTGCATATTCCTCCTTGGTATATGAAATAATACCAAATTCGCCACATAAAAAATCCACTTTATCAGTTGCCGATGTGCGAAGTTTTAAGAAATCATCAAAAATATAGGAATACCATGCATCCTCAATGCCCCTTGCTGCGTCATTGCCAATATATGAATCAGAAGTATAGCTTCCATCATTATTCACTGTCAGGGTATGCCCTCTAGTATCCCCATGCTCTGAACCATATGGTAGTCCTGTTACATAAAATTCTGTTATCTTCCCACTTGGTTTTGTAATCGCTAAGTTCTTCATTGAAAAATTTGCATAGCCCCCACCAATAGGGTTAGCATACAACACAAAACTCTTTGCATCTACATTGGTTGTTATATCAATGGTACCCACATAATTGCTACTCACGCTTTCACTTTTAACCACATTCGCTGCCGAACCGTCCAAATCAAGCGCAAATTCTACCTTGCCGCCATCCGTGAATATAGAATTAACCTCAACACTAACCTTCGTTCCTGCCGGAAAATCCCCTTTTATTGTAAGCGGAATATATTTAGAATCCACCTTACTGTATACCAAATTATCTATAATCGGAATGGGCCAGGTTCCCTGGTATTTTAGCGGAGGCACTCCTGCATAGGTATTAGAACATAATAACTGTGGATCATAAATATGAACGGATTGTGCTATTTTATCATCTTGTAATCCGTTAAAAGGAACGCGGTGTAAATACGAATCAGTAATAATCAGGCGATCACTGTCGATGCTTTTAATACCCTCCGTCAATTTAGAAATAAAGCCCTCCCAGAATACTTCATCTCCTATAAAGACACCATCTTTATCATCATCAACCGGATAAGGTTCATTGAACAGGTTGAAGCTCAGTATATTGTTAGGTATATTCTGATATCGCTTTGCGAACATCTTCCAGTATCGTAATGCAAGCTCCTGTTCATTTTTATCACTTGCAATATCACGAATCAATACTCCATTTGTAGAACATCCCCACCCTGGTAACACATGCATATCCAGCATAATGTGCACATTGTATTTTGCACCCCATTTAATCAGATCATCAATATTGTTAAGCTGTTGCTCAATTATCATCTCCTCATCATAATATGATGAGATCATACGATAACCAATCATCGCCCTTACACAATTAAAGCCCATTTCAGACAAATATCTGATCTGATTTTCGGAGTATACATGAATTGTAGATCCGTTATTCTCACTAGCGTCATTTATCAAATCTTTACCCGTAAGATTTACTCCTGCCCAATAAGGCAAGTTATTATAGGAAGCCTGTGGAAGAGTCGATTTATTTATATAAGACTGCATTTCTTTCGAAATTGGCAGCACCGGTATATCCTCGAGTGATAACAACTTTGGCGGCTCTGAGTTATATAAACGATAAACTGCTTTAATACCATCTTCAGTGGTTGTTTGTTCCTGTGGCAAAAAGTATACCTTTGTGTCATTGTGCATTCCTGCTGTCATGATTCTATTTCCGTTCTTATCCACGGTACCACTGGCAAAATAAACTGCATAGTTACCGGAATCTTCCCACCGATATCCACCATAATTCACAAAATCTTGTTCATAATTATCCCTATCAAAGCCTATCATCCTGGCTATCTGCCATATAAGCTCTGCTGTTTCCTGTCTGTTTATTCCCTCTGAACCCGCACTTTTTCGGAAGGTACTATAGTCTTTCAGCATTTGTTTCAGTCCTGGAATATTTAAATCAATATATCCATAATCAGGATGACCATTGAGAATTAAATCCTTATTTGTTACATTATACACTGTATGTAGAGTTTTTTTGCTCAGATCTAACTGTCCTTTAGAACCATATGTACCCGAACGATCATACGACTTCAAAATGATGTCTTCATTCTTCAGGATATCCTCTACCTTTGCCCCCAGCTTTTTCTCCAACAACCGATCCAGCATATAACATAAATCCTTGCGGGATAATTTTGAATCCATTCTACCCGCAATCTGTGTTGTAATTAATCCTGCATCTAGTGCTGCGGATATTTCATCTACCTCTTTAGGTGCTGTAGCTGCTGATGCGTAAAGAGAATTGTTATAAGGCAAATTTAAAACCCATCCAAACGACATAACAATTACTAATATTACCACTAACAAAATTCTGCATGAAAAAATCCCTTTTCTCATCTTTTTAGCTCCTTTTGTATAGATATAGTTAAAGTGCTGTTTCATATCTGATACGCAATTGATTATTTAGTTATGTTTTATTAGTTATCCTAATTTTAACACTAATATATTATTATGTCTAATTTGGGTATTGCTGCTGCAGATCATGATATGGTGAAAAGAATTACATATCATAACAAATAAAATAGAGATGATACCAATATGTACCATCTCTCTAATTACAAAAGACTTGGCTGAATCCCATTATGTGACCTCCCATAAGTTAGATTTTGGGATCTAACTTATAGAGGGCACATCAAGTATATAATGTGCCCTCTTTTGTATACTAAAATATTTTTATACTTGCTATTCCCTACAAAATCTCCAAAACCTGTACGTTATACTTTCCACTTGGGGCATCTACTTCCGCTATTTCTCCGACTTTCTTGCCCAACAAAGCCTTTCCTAAATCTGATTCAACACTAATATGCATTTTAGCAACATCAACGTCCATTGTTGTTACTAGAGTTACTGTATCCTCTTCTTCAAAATCTATAAACTTAATTTTAGCTTTACTATTTATACCTAAGGCTGTTTTATCGTCAGGTGTTTCTTTAACTATAACAGCATTCGCAATAATTGTATGTATTTGCTGAATCCTGTTGTCATTGTTGTTGTAGCGTTCACAGGCTTCTTTGTATTCGGCATTTTCGGATCTATCCCCATGGGCAGCAGCTTCTAATTTGTCCTTTGCTATTTCAGCCCTTTTTACTGTCATTCTATATTCAAGCTCTTCTTTCAGTTTTTGAATGTTCTCTTCAGTAAGTGTATGCTTCATTATAATATCCTCCAACAAAGTTAAAAAAATATGTAATTAATTTTATTTATTATTGTCTATTATAACTTAATACAAATATTTCCGACAGGGTTAAATAGTTTATTTTATTAGTTTTAGCCAAATTTCCATGCTTGTAGTGTTAGGAGAATGGCTTTTATATCTTTCAATACAAAACGGCTCAGTGAGTAATTTGTGATTTGGCAGCCATGTGTTATAGATGTACTGCTGAGCTTTATAGAGAGCGTCCATTACAAGAGCCTCGAAGTTTTCAGCTTCAAATGAACAAACTAAGTACTCTCCGGGTATCATTTCCCAGCTCGTATAGCCTTCTAGTACTTCTCCCTGGCTTGACACGGCACCAGCAAAATAACTAAAGTACCCCTCCTCTGAACCCTGAGAAGTTACTCCTATCTCTTCATTATCTACCGCATCAAAACCTAGCGTAGTTTCTTTTTCATTGTGAAAGAGCTTCCAAAGAGAATCCAACGGATCCTCCCCTGATTCTATTCCAAGTCCATTTATTAATTGAACTGGATATTCTTTTTTAATACCAGTATAATATATGGATTCTGTAATTACCTGTCGGTTTATTTCTAGAATAATTCCATCAGTAATTAAGGGTACACCTTCATCGATTAAGGTGTAGTGTAGTAAGAGTTCTGGTTTTGTCATTCGGTTAAGCACACGAGGACTTTTTCGGTAATCTTCAGGAGTCATCCCAAATGTTGTCTTAAAAGTCCGCGAGAAGTGTTCATGAGAAGTAAATCCTAGTTCCAGAGCAATGTCTAAAATCCTCTTGTCCCTTTCAAGTAAGCTTTCAGTTGCCTTTGCCATCCTGCGTAGCTTTATATACTCGGCCACTGGTTTTCTTACCAAGCGGCTGAATAGACGCTGAAAATAAAAGGGCGATAAAGAAGCCATTTTGGCTAGATTCTCAATATTAACTTCTTCGCTAATATGATCCTCAATATATTCGATTGTTTGTTGTACTTGTTCCCACGCGTGCATATATAGCACCTCCTTTTCATATAGAATAACATGAAAAAGCAGTATTCTCTTGACTGTAAATGCCTTGTATTGCTATTTAATAGAATTACATGACCTCTATAAATCAAATCTATATAGTAATTAAGTGAATAACACGATCGTGTTCTTCTATAAACTTTTTAAGACCTTCATAGGAAATCCATACCGTAGCAGTATTATCATTTGGATGAAACCCAAGCCTATTCTTCTTTGCTAAATCATTGTCTATCACTACTTCTACAGCTTTTGTATTATCATTAATAATCGCTAATGGAGATACTTCCCCTTTATGAAGCTGCAAGTATTGATATAGTCTTTCTTCCGATGCAAAACCCAATCTTGTGCAATTTAATTGATTCTGAATAGCCTTCAGATCAGCTTTTTTATCCTTATCTAGTACTACTATGAAATGTCTTTCTCCCTTTGCGTCCCTTAAGAACAAGTTCTTACAAACATCACCATGCTCAGTTATCTTTATTTCATCCATATCTTCAACTGTAAAAACAGCTTTATGATTCATAACCTCAAAATCAATATTTAAGGAATGTAGTACTTCAAAGACCTTTGCTTTTTGATTCATTATCGCTCTCATATTATCTTTCTCCAGATATAGCAACGTTAATTTATCAGTAATTTTACTTCTTTTAAACTCTTTGTACCCCAGTTTGTTATATAAATAAAGGTTTTTATTGCTTTTTTCACCTGTGAACACCTCATATTTATTACAGTTCTTAAATAATTCTTCTATAGATACCATGAGTTTTGTTCCTATTCCTCTGTTTTCAAAGTCCGGATGCACAATGAGTCGTCCAATATTGCATACCCCGTCCTTTTCATTTGCTCTTACTGACCCAACAATTTTATTATCTTTTGTAGCTTTCAAAAATACCGAATTTTTGAATTCATTAGCTATACTTTCAATAGTTTGCATAAGAGGTGGAATTGTGTAGTCATTATTTATTTTTGCTTCACTTAAAAATGCATTTTTCTGCAAATCAAGTATCTCTACTAAATCCTCTTCTAATGCTTTTTCAATTCTTAACATTATTCCTCCAAACGTCAATCTTTAATGAAAGATAGCATATTTTACTTAACGGTTGTCTTCTCGAAGTCTCCGCCGGTGTAACACATATAACAATAGGTATAGCAAGGACAGTACACCCTTTACAACTAACTAATATACATTTTTTATACCTATGATTTTGGTGGTGTATATTTCTCTATTGTTTTTACATATTCAAGCCAGGCGGCTGGATTAGCTTTTAAGTCACCAAAGTCTATGCGTGTTCCTTTTGGTTTTTTATCCTTTACTCCACCCAAAATATATATTTCACCATTAAATTCTACACTAGCAAATCTATTTCTTTCAGTTGACATGCTACTAGCTCTTGATTTCCAAGTGTTCGTGTCAGGATTGTATTCATCTACACAAATTTTATAGCTATTTTTTTCAGGATCCTCTTTAACATAAACAGCATAAATTCTATTATTAACTGCTTCAAGACTATCATTAAGTATTTGACTACTTGAAGTTGCTGTTTTTGTTGTCCAAATATCATTTTTGATATCATATACTTCTAGAGTCTGTGTAAAAGTAGTGCCATCATTATAATTTTTTTCAGATTCCCCCAAACAATATATTTTATCATTCAAAGCAGTAGCTGCAATAGTGTTTGTTCCTCTTTTCAAATTAGCTTTTATTGACCATTTGCCTGAGCTAGGATCATATTCTTCTAAAGCATTAGTAGTATTTCCCGTCAAGCCATCAAATCCTCCTAGAATATAGATTTTACCATTTGTTGCAACAGCCCCACCTACTCTTTTGGTACTTAGTAGTTTTGTTTCTACAGTGCATTGATTATTTAATGGGTTGTACACTAGAATATCAGTAAAATTAACCCCTATTATATAAATTAATTCTCCAATAGTGACCACCATGAAATCACCATCTGAATTACGCAATTCATATATTTCGTATTTATCCTTCCATGAATCTGCAACTGGGTCATATTCCTTGACTTTACCATCGTTATGTATATATATTATTTTATTGCCCCATTTGACCGCTTTGTTAATATCGTTACATGACTGTGTAAATATTATTGTAGAAGAACCAACGTATTTAATTGTTGAAAACTTTGTTTCATTTACAAATGGTGCTTCTTTTTTATAGCTCCACTTATCATAAATTCCTTGAGTAGAAGGTATTTCAGTCAGCTTCTTCATTATCTGCGTATTAGGATTGTCCAATATTACTTTAACTATAAGTGTTACTTTGGGTTTATATCCTGTTACTGTTCCCTTAAATGTATAAGTACCTACTTTGCTAGTGTCTAATGTTTTTTTATCCCATATTACTGATACCTTCTTGACCGTTTTATCACTCATAGTAGCTGTTATAGTATTAGGTAACACATACTTTTGGTTAAGCTTTACAGTAGTACTTAAGTTTTGTATAGATACTATACTAGAACTTGCACTCAAAATGTTTCCAGGATATAGATTTATTATCAGTAAAATTAATACCTGACAACATATCATCTTCTTAATAATTTTGTTCATTATTTATATTCCTCCTCGTTTTATTAAAATATATTTCGCATAACGCTCAGCACTCCAAACCGCAAAAGATAGCGACAGTTCGACTCTGTGAGCGGAGTTTGGCTGGATCCACAAAAGCAACAACCCGCTCAAAAGCACTCGCTATGCATTGCCTTTCTAATCTCTCAAAAACGGCACTTCCAATGGCGAAAGCCTTTGCGGGAGTGCACTTATTATGTGATGTTGAGGCTAGCACTTAACCCTTAAACCACTTTTGCTTTATTAAGAATATCTCATATAAACGCTTCTTTCCTTAAACCCAAGTGACTCCCAAAACGCTTTTCCTTGTTCATTCCATACCATAACTTCTATATCTATTGTCTTAACATTTAGTTCAGCAATTAACAAATCAAACATTCTTTTACCATAACCTTTTCGTCTTACCTCCCTTACTATAAAGAACTGTCTTAAATAGATAGGACTTTTCAAGTAATTAACTAAGGCGTACCCAATCACTTTATTTTCTAACTGAAATATGTAAGCATTATAATCAGAATGAATAAATCCATACATTCTTTCATTCAACTGATTAAGATTCATTGGATTATCATGTTTTTCATCTTCTATTAACTGCTTATTCATAATAGACAATAATTCTAAGTCATTATCAGTACAAAGCCTAATCAATAGCTTTTCCATATATACTCCTTTGGAGAATATTTATTAAATGCCCCAATTATACATAATGCCCAGTATTCATGAAACCCATGAATCGATGTGTCACCACGACACGGCGAATGGGCTTGGCAGGAGCCATCTGTGGCATGCGATAGAAACATCTACATAGGTACTTCTTTAACAAAACCATCTGACACTGCTATACCTCCTTTCGGAAGTCCTGGGCGTGAAGGCATTTGTTATATGAAGTGCGGACAACACTTCTTAATACTCACTTGAAACGTACATTTTCACTAAACTAGATAAATCAGAGTTCTTTTGAATTAATAATTTTCTCTTATTTATTGTGTCTTTTAGTAGGTAAACATTGTTATGTCTAAACCCAAATTTATCTATCTCAGCAACTCCTATCATATCTACTTCACTGTATTTCTCCTTATATTTCAAATATGCATTTTCAACAATACTATCCCATTCAGATATATAACATGATAATAGCTGTCTAATAGAACAATGTATATTACTAATAGATTGTATGTATTCTCTAATTATTAATTTCAAATCAACATTCTCTCCAAATTGTTTTAAGTCTTTTATAACAGACTTCTTAAATTTGTCGTCTTTTTCTAAATCTTCTACCCTTATTAACGGACTAATAATATATTTTAAACTACTTTCAGTAAAAGACTCTTGTTTATTTCTCTTGCACTTCATAGAATGAATAGGTAAACCTCTATGTTGGACATAATTTCTAAGTGCCTCGATAACTCGATATCCTATATTTTCATTATATTCACGAGTTTTAAGCATTTTAGAATATGAAACAACATTGGGATCACTTAAACACATTTTTTTTAGATCATGCTCTAGCTGATCTATATATAATCTTGATGTTGTTAAAAGGTTTATTAGTCGTCTGTTTAATAAATGTATTTCCTTTGTGGACAATATCCAGTCATTAGCTAATAACGTAGATACCATTTTTTCAAAAGTAATACTAATTATGTCTTTCTCAAACTCTAAAAAATTTTCTATTATAAAGTTATATTTTTCTTCAATATATAACATATGTATCAAATTATCTTTGGCTTCCTTAAAATTAATGTAATCTTGTTCAGAAATTACTATGTTATCTACCACATCATTTGCTGGTGAATGAATACAAAAATAGTTGTCCATATTTCCCCCTTCATCAAACAGTACTATTTACCGCATTTCATATAACGGCCCGGCACTCCCGAAACCCGCCGAGTAGCTAGTGACACTTCGACTCTGCGAGCGAAGTTTGGCTGGCGACCAACTACTCTGCACTATCCCTGCTAAAAAGCATTATCTACCGCTTGTAGCCAAAGACGGCACCGCACCATCATCTTTACCACCTGCCCTTGCAAGAGTACGATTGTTATGTGAAGTTAAGTTATATCTTTTTGCTCTCTTGAACCTCTTGATATGTTCAATATTATTGATATTTTTTCAAACAGTTCGTCAAAAGTGATAATATCCACTGTACTCATCTCGTTACGAAATAGTTCGAAAGTAATTCTTTCTTTTTTATTTAAACATTGTAACCTACCGATTATTAAAAGACATTTTGGATTAAAAACTTCATAATTTCTATTTGAATTATAGTGCAAATTATAGAAATTCTTTTGACAGATATCTTTATACTTAAGTATCTGAACTATTGATCCTGATAAATCGTTTGATATAGAATGTATATCTCTATAAAGTCCTCCTGTTAACGGGGTTAAAGGAGTCTTTATTTCAATTAATGCTAAATTTTGAGTTAATTGATTTTTGTATAAAAAATCAATTATATTCCCATTCTTATTATCAATATTTTTACCTCCAAGATATGCTTTATCCTCATATAACATCACGGGAATAGAAAAAGTTTGTGCAATAACCCATGAATACTCTAGTAACACCTTTTGCCAAAATTCTTCATTTGAGTTTTCAGCATTACTATTCCATATATCTAATACCCTTTGCAAATTTGATAGTCCAGCTAACTCAAAATCTGTTTTATCTACGATTGATTCTATAACTGGTAAAAATGAACGAAGTGCCTCCTCAATTGTTTTTGATTTACTATCATATTTTTCTATATTTACTTTACCTGTGGAATATTTCTCATCAGATAGAATAACATTTATCTCATTAACTTGTTTTGCCTGATTTATAAACTCATCAAAAAATGGTTCGATTGACCAGTGTTTTTCCCATTCAAGACCTTCAGTAACACTTGTTAAAGTAATGACTAAATTGTTATTATTTTTACAAAACAATATGTCATTAAAAGGGTATGGTATGTTTAATAAATGTTCATCCTCTGAATTCCAAATATCAATCGAAAACTCAATATTTTCTGGGATTTGTTCAATTTCTAATTTTTTGATATCTTCATATTTTATGCATAGCCAACTTACCTCTGAATCCGTAAACCAATATACTTCACTTTGTTCATGGTTTAAGCATTGGCCTTTTAAAATAATGCTTCCACATATTAATTCACAATATTTTTCTTTTTTTATTAGCTCATACATATAAAAAGCCTTTCTTTAATCTGATTATAGAGTAATAAGAAATCAACAATTTAGAAGGACTACTTAATTTCACCTGTCGCCCAGCACTCCCGAAACCCGCGAGCAGCTAGTGACACTTCGACTCTGCGAGCGGAGTTTGGCTGGCGACAGACAAATCTGCATAACCCCTGCTAAAAATCACCATCTACCACTTGTAACCAAATACGACACCGCATCAACATCTTTACCGACAGTCTTTGTTGGAGTGCGATTGTTCTCTGAAGCATATAATAATCCAAAACATATTCCTATTTTCTATCATATAACTCATAGATTTTATCCAAAAGTTCATTTGCTATAAGAATAAATTCACGATTATCTTTAATTCTATAATCTGTTGTCTCACAATCAATAAATTTAAAGTTATCAATGAATTGACTAAAAGTATATTCAATAGTACAGCAATACATATCCGTTTGCTGTAAAATAGAATACAAACTATCTAATTTATCTTTCGTTGGATTAAAGGTAATAATATGTTCATTTTGATTTATCGAAAGATAATTTCCAACTAAACCAACATCTAAGTGTACTCTTTTACTTAGGAATCCATTTACCTTGCCTGCATTACAATAGAAATTTTTAAAGCTCTTTAAACAGTCTAGTGGGTTTATTTTTAGAATATCAGTGTATTCATTTTTTGAACATATACAGTAGCACCAAGCACATTGTTCCAAAATAATTCTTGATAAGGCCATAGATTCAATAAATAAATCTTTGCTAATTAATATTATAATTGACTTAAAAGTATTTATTAATCTAAGCATAGCCGACTTTGCTACAATCAAGCCAATAGTATTTATACTATTCAGCTCATTTTGTATTAACTCTATATATTCATTAACTGTATTCTTTACTAAATTAAGAATTTTTGATACTACAATTTCTTTTTCTGATATAGGAATATCCATATCCCAACTTTTTGAAAATTTTTTATAGACATAGTCTACCGAACTCAACCCTAAGCTTTCAGTTTTTATAGCCGCAGTTATTAATCCCTTTAATCGCTCAGAACTTCGTCTTGATACTATTACTTGGGTTTGAATATCCCCTATTGCTAAATAATTGTAATCGCTATCGTCTATTCTACAGTACTCCTGTTTAAGTAGATCCTTTAAATCAATATTATCTGTCATATTCAACTCCCCAATTTTTATGTGTTTCATAGAACTAGATGCTATACCAACAACTAACCTTTATATCTACTATCACTATACCATAAATGACATTATATTGTAATTAATTACTTAAATTCCCATAATAAATCTATTTAAAAATGAAAAAACAAGAGGCTAATAAACACTCCTCTTGTTTTTTATTTTTATACCTATAATTATTGTTATACTGTGCAACTATGATATTACTCTCGAAAAATTCGCACACTGAGACCAGAAGTACTTATGTAGTCTTAGTTCGGTATACATTTAGTGTCCGGATCCTATATTTAAATTTCCGCTACAGGGTTGTATTCAACGGCTCTTAAGCACAGGCCCTTTGGCTGAGCGAGTGGTATAGTACCAGTGTATTTTTTATCATCAAGTATCTTTTGAACATCAGTTGCTTTTATTTTACCCTTTCCAACTTCTAAGAGAATTCCAACGATCAACCTTGCCATGTGCAGTAAAAAGTCATTGCAATTTATTACAATCTCAATCACCATACCATTTTCAACAATATCTAAGGAATTTATAGTTCTTATTGTGGATTTTGAGCCCTCCTTCAAGCTCGTAAAACTCTGAAAATCATGCGTTCCAACTAAATATTCAACTGCATTTCTCATTTGAATAAGATCAAGCTTTTCTTCTGAGTGAAAGGAATATTTTCTATTAAATACATTTCTAAATTTCCCTTTAGTAATACTATATACATAAGTTTTTGATTTTACATTGTGCTGTGAATGGAATCTTTCATGCACTTCTTCAACAGATTTTACAACAATATCCTCAGGTAAAAATTCATAAAAATAATTCAATATAAGTTTTGGTGATCTATTTGAATTTGTATGAAAATTGGCCACATAATTTTCAGCATGAGTGCCGGCATCTGTCCTTCCACAACCAATTACTTGAATTTCTTCTCCAGTCATCTTAGAAAGAACTGTTTCAATTTTCTCCTGAATTGAAAGATCATTATCTTTAAGCTTTTGCCAACCTTTATATCTACTTCCATCAAATTGAACAACTATTTTATGGTTTTTCATTCTGTTCCCCTTTTTTTATTATATCGTAAGTATTACCTTGCCAAAGCAAGCTAATCTCAATAACAATTCTACATGATTTTATTAAATTGTACAAAAGATTTTAACGGCACAATAATTTATAATAATTTTTATGTTATAATCAACAAATAGTGTTTTATAAGGAGAATTTATATGAGTTTAAATGAATCTATCAAATCAGAAAGTAAGCAAAAATTAGCACGTATACACGGATACGAATATAAAGTATATCCTAATGGATCTATTTTCAATTTTGAAGAAGCCAGCGCGTCCTTGGGTAATATATTAGAATCAAAAGAATTATTATCAAAATATCACCCTGAAGTCTTAAAGTTTTGTATCCTTTCAAACTTTTCAAAAGGAATGGAAACACTGACAGCTGATGACATTATAGCTTCAGAAAAGCGACTTTACTATTTTTATCAAACTTTAAATAGGATTAAAAACTTTGCAGGTGAGAACAGTGAATTAAATGAGCACATTGAGCTTCATGGCAAAATTATCAAGCCAGAAATAGTTGACGGCATTAACAGGTCTTTCGTTGCTGCTATAAACGATAACTTTAATACTGCTTTAGCAGTTTCAAACTTTTTGCAAGTATTTAAGTACTCCAATGCTTTATTAAGCAACGCTAATGAGAATCCTCTTCACAAACTTACAACACTAAATAAAATATATAAAAGCATTCTGATAGTTGCAAATTTATTAGGTATTTTCTTAGAGGAGCCAGAAGCATTTATATTAGAAATTAAAGAAAAATATATAAAGCTTAATAATATTAATATGACAGAAGTTAAAGAATTAATGGATCTAAGACAAGAGGCTAAACGCAATAGAAACTTTGAATTATCAGATGAGTTAAAATCAAAACTTGATCAAAAAGGAATTATTATTCGTGATTCAGCAAATGGTTCTGAATGGGACATTAAAGAAATGTTTATTTGACATTAACAGTACATATTTCTATTTTGGGGGATTATTCCCCCTCTTTCAGTTATTTCGTCCGATATAAATCATACTTTATGGGAATGATACATAGAAAATCTAAATATCGGAGTAGCTAATATGAATAAAAGCATTCTAGAAAGATATGGAGCCGAAAAAATCGAACGTTTAAAGAAGGTGATGCTTCATAGTCCTGAGCATTCCATCAGAAGAATAAATGAGAAAAATATGAAGTTTTACCTCTTTGATAAGGTACCAGACTACGATCGCTTTATTAATGAACATTATGGCTATAAAAAGCTTTTGACAGATAACGGAGTGGAGGTATATGAACTATCAGATTTAGTAGTCAATAATAGGGAGTTAATGACTTACCTTCCCAATCTTCCATACTTGAACGATTCATCAGTCATAACTAGCAAAGGGGCAGTTATTTCAACAATGTGCCCTGGTGGTCGTCAATATGAAGAAATAGTAGTTAGGGAGGCATTGACGGCTCTAGGCATTCCTTTCCTACATGACTGTGGCCCAGGAGAACAGTTTGAGGGCTTTATTACATTATCCTCAAATACTCTCTTCGTAGCAGATACAGAACGACATAGTAAGGAATCCATTGAACGCTTTTTTAATTTTGCTCTGCAACACTTTCAAGATATAGTTTACGTAGAAATACCTCAGGCTAGGCGCTTTATGCATCCAGACATGATATTCAACAGGATATCAGATCATTTGGGGTTAGTTTTCCCACCTGCCTTTTTAGGCTGCTGGCTTATTCAAAAAGATAGCCGTCAAAAAATTGATTTCATTACCTGGGCAAAGCAGAGGGGTATGGAGCTAATCCCTATATCTGATGAAGAACAACAAAAATGGGGTACCTCGTTTGTTACTCTAGAGCCCAACCATGTCATTAATTATGATATTTCTTTAAAGTCCACAACACAGAAGCTGCTTGAATCAATGGGCGTCCGCTTTACACAATTCCATCCCGATGCTATGTTGGCTGGTGGTGGCAGCCTAAGATGCCTGACGCTCAGACTTTTACGTGAATAGGTAAAAGAATTAATGATTACCGTTAATCCTGTATAAAATAAGACTTTAGTCCACAACAATAAAACTTAAGTACAACTACAAAAAACTTAAGTCCAATTACAAATAAACCAGAAACGCTTTCACTAACAAACGTTTCTGGTTTTATTTTATATATTAGTAACTCATGTTTATTTTTGCTTTCAAGTGTTAATACATATCTCATAAAAAATCCAGAAACACCTACTAACCGGCATTTCTGGATTCAATATTTTTATTCATTATATCCTATAAATTATCTCCAAAATCCGCTCTAAACTTTGCGACCAGTTCAGTCTGCCAATCTGAAACTGTTTCCAGTTTACCAAAGAAGAAGCGTAATACTGAGGGTTCTTCTACAAAGGTTAGTCCACCAACCAATTTACGGTTTTCATATAACCAGCGAATACGATCAATAGCATAATTAACTTGTGAAAGAGTGAATACGCGTCTGGGCATTGCTAACCTTAAAAGTTCCATGTTAGAGAACGTCTCATTTCCATTATCATCTCTCTGCTCCGAAATTGTTCCTCTCTCCATTCCACGCGCACCACTCACTAAATAAAGTGCCGAAGCAAGTGCACCCGCAGGATATTGGCTTTGAGGAACATGTGAAAGAAATTCCATGGCATTTATATGACACCCCAAACCTCCTGCCGGAGTTACGACGGGTACATCATACTTTTTTAGTTCATTAACCATGTATTCAATAAACTGAGGTCCTTGATTAATCATATCCTCGTCCATAGTCTCATCAAGACCTACTGTTATTGCTTCCATTTCTCGAACAGACATACCTCCATATGTCAAGAAGCCCTCATAAAGCGTCACTAGTTCACGGAGCTTTAGATAGACAGCCTTATCATTAGTGCAAATTCCACCACCACGAGCACATCCAAGCTTACGTGCAGAAAAATAAATTACGTCGGAATAATCTGCCATAGCACGGGTGATTTCTCTTATGCTCATATTTTTACATACTTCTTCACGCGCTTTAATGAAATACAGATTGTCTGCCAATAGACTTGCGTCCAATACTACCATAATGCCAAAATCCTTACAGATAGTATGTACTTCCTTCATATTCTGAAGTGAGAAGGGCTGTCCTCCGATAAGATTTGTACCTGCTTCCAGACGAACAAAAGCAATTTTTTCAGCACCGTGTTTGGTAATTAATGCTTTCAACTTTTGAACATCCATATTGCCTTTGTAAGGATATTCGCTAGTAATATTTAAACCTTCCTCAATAATTATTTCTTCTACTGTACCACCATTTAAATAAACATGGGCCTTTGATGTCGTAAAGTGATAATTCATAGGAATTACTGAGCCTTGCTTTACATATGCCTGAGAAAGAATATTTTCACAGGCTCTTCCCTGATGAGCAGGAAGAAAATATTTCTTACCAAAGATTTCTGTTATTTTGTTTTCCAGTTTTGTAAAAGTCTCAGAACCAGCATAACTATCATCAGCTTCCATCATAGCCGCAAGCTGCTTATCACTCATTGCATTTACTCCGCTGTCAGTAAGCATATCCATAAAAACATCACGGTTTTTTAATAGGAACGTATTATTTCCTGCTTCTTTAATAGCTTCCAAGCGACGTTCAATAGGGACAAGATTCAATTTCTGCACAATTCGTACCTTATGCATTTCCAAAGGTACATTTCCGCCGTAATAAAACTTTACATTCGACATTCACTAATCACTCCTGTTTATTATTTTATAAATCTTTTTAGCTGATATTATGATTTATAAACGCAGAAGTAAAAAATAAATCATTCGGTATAAAATACCCTTTACATAGGATATCTTAAAAGATAAGTCCCCTTCATTTTAATGTATAATCATGTACGACAGAAAAAGCCTAAATATAGATACTTTCGCCATGTGTTATATGTAATAACAACGAAGTAATAATAATAGACAATTCATAATAACATGAACCTACATAAACTTGAAGCTTAACTTAAATGACTTTTTCTACCATGCTACCATCCTACCATGCTATTGGTATTGTATATTATATTGTAATAATATTCAATGTTTTCTTTTTATTATAATTAGTGGAATCACTTGCTGAAATTTCAAACTTATTTTTTGCTTACTTTTTGATGTAATATTGATAATTTCATAGAACCTTTCCAAATTGTGAATGTCAACGTGATAAGTTGAGTTGAAATATATAAATATTCTGCTGTTCAGCAGGAGCCGCCAAATAATAAAATCTGCCTTGGTGGAAAATCGCTCCCATCAAGGCAGACTATTTAATATAACTCAATTAATTCAAATCTTATTTAATTTTTTAACCCTGTTTTTGTGAAGGTGGTCAGTTTCAATCCTTACTCCGACGATAATATCCGAAGGTCCTACCCACACTTACTAAATCCGCAGTTCCAGCAAATCATGCATCCACCCTCATGCTCTACGGCAGCACCGCACTCGGGGCAGCTTCCGCTTGGTATTACTTCATTACTACTATCGTACTTGCCCGGATTGTTGCATTCATTCTTTGTATCACAGGATGTACAAGCGGAAGCACATACTGCAGAAGGTTTTTGTACAGAATTTTTAGTTTCTGCTGTCACTGACAACTCATCTATGCCCTCATCAGCTTTATCCTTACCATTCTGGATCTTTGCAACCTTCTCAATCAATCTTCCAATTGCATCAGGACAAGATAAAACCTTCAAGCCCTGCTGGCGAATAGTAGATGGGCATCTAATACCCTTAAGCTGCTCAACTATTGACTTAACATCAATGCCTGAGCGCAGTGCCACAGAAACCAATCTGCTTGTTGCCTCAGACTGGGATGGGCAGCCTCCTGCACGTCCGGTGTTTGTAAATACCTCGCAGATTCCGTTTTTATCGTAATTAACTGTAATATATAGGTTTCCACAGCCTATTCTAACCTTCTCTGTAAATCCAGTTGTGATATCTGGGCGTGGTCTTGGGGCTACCTTTGCAAATTGCTCGTCAGAATCAGCCTGATCATTTGCTTGGTTCTGAGCAGCATAGATTTGTGCAGCATTCTGTTGCTGATGTGCAACCTCTTGCCCTGAATGTTGGGCGTGTTGTTCACCAGCAGCCTGCTCCTTTCCCTTTACCTGACCAATATTTAATACCTGCAAATCACGGCTTCCATCTCTATAAATAGTTACACCCTTACAGCCTGTTTTGTATGCAAGTGAAAATACCTCTCTTACATCATCAGTAGTTGCTTCGTGACTTAAGTTAACGGTCTTTGATACAGCATTGTCAGTAAATTTCTGAAAAGCTGCCTGCATTCTTACATGCCATTCTGGAGACACGTCATGAGCTGTAACAAATATATCCTGAATATGCTTTGGAACCTCGTCGATTCCCTTTACTGTTCCGAGCTTAGCAATCTTCTTCATAAGCTCCTCAGAATAAAAACCTTCTGCCAGCGCATATTCCTTAAATACTGGATTTACCTCTACCAACTCATTATTATCCATAACATTTCTGATATATGAAATTGCAAATATAGGCTCAATACCACTTGATACACCAGCAATAAGGCTGAGTGTCCCAGTAGGAGCAATAGTGGTAGTTGTAGCGTTTCTCAATCTAATATCATCTTTGTAAAAGATACTGTCTTCAAAATATGGGAAAACTCCGCGCTTCTCAGCTAATTGCAAGGAAGCTCTCTTTGCAGTACTTTGAATAAATGACATAACTTCTTCTGCCAATGCTAAGGCTTTCTCGGAATTATAAGGAATAGCTAGCTTACAAAGCATATCCGCCCATCCCATTATACCAAGACCTATTTTTCTTGTTCCTCTTGTCATCTTATCTATTTCAGGCAAAGGATATTTATTTACTTCTATTACGTTGTCCAGGAAATGCACAGCATCTGCTACAGTTGCTTCCAAACGCTTATAATCAATAGCATTGCCATCTTGGTTCAACATATTGAGCAGATTAATAGACCCAAGGTTACAAGCCTCATATGGAAGCAATGGCTGCTCGCCACAAGGATTTGTGCTTTCAATCTCTCCAAGTGCAGGAGTAACATTATCTCTATTGAGTCTATCCAAGAAAATAATGCCTGGCTCACCATTCTTCCAAGCCATATCAACTATGATTTGGAAAACTTCTCTTGCATTCATAGTTCCCACTGCAAGGTTTGATTTTGGATCGATTAGCTGGTAGTCTTCATCATTGTCTACCGCTTTCATGAAGTCTTCAGTAATACCTACGCTCAGGTTAAAGTTAGTTATTTCCTTGTTATCCTTCTTGCAGGAAATGAACTCCAAAATATCGGGGTGATCAATTCTCAGGATACCCATGTTTGCTCCCCTACGAGTACCTCCCTGCTTAACAGCTTCTGTTGCAGCATTAAATACCTTCATAAAGCTTACAGGACCTGATGCTACACCTCCAGTGGAGTTAACAGTAGAACCCTTAGCACGTAATCTTGTGAAACTAAAGCCCGTGCCTCCTCCGCTCTTATGAATAAGGGCGGCGTTTTTTATGGCCTCGAAGATCCCCTCCATGGTATCTTCAACAGGAAGTACAAAGCATGCACTTAATTGACCCAAAGGCCTACCTGCATTCATAAGTGTTGGTGAGTTTGGTAAAAAATCAAGATTTACCATCATGTCATAGAACTTTTGCTCGATTTTTGACAATTCTGCTTCACTAACACTGCTGGCATCTGCCGCTGAAACTGCTCTTGCAACTCTTCTAAATAATCCATCGCAGTCCTCTAGTAGAGTGCCATTCTCATCTCTTTCTAAATACCTTTTTTCTAATACCTTTATCGCGTTATCTGATAACTTCATCTTACGTCATCCCCCAAAACTATATATTGTGTCTTATCGATTATCATTACCACTATATATTGTATCATCTGACACTATCCTGTCAATACTCAATAAGTCCCTATTTTTGTTATTTCCATATGACTATACTTGTTATACCCACTTTATATACTACTAAAGCATATTAAATTTTTTTATGTTTCAGGATATATAAACTTAAGGTCCAAATATCTTCAAGAAGCATAGTTCCTGAAGGCTTAAATCTACTTTATGTCAAATCTCCTCAAGGGCCAATTTTCCTAATACAATACACATATTTCTAAAGCTCAAATCCCCTAAAGGCCCAAAAATGCTCCCTTCCAAGTAAAAGCAATAATCAATCAGCTTGTTTTACCTAGAGGAAGCATCTAATATCTTGGCATTTATAGTTTTAACCGAAAATTAGTTTTTCTCAAAATAATCTTCACTATATTTATTTCTGGGATCCCAAAGTATCCATTCTTCGTAGCCGGCATCATAAACAGCCTTCATTTGCTGTTTAATTTGCTCAGCACCATATGTTTGGAAATAGCCAGCGGGCAGATATTTTGCAGTAAATGCCTGAATGTATGGTCTAACCTTAGCGTTATAGCCCTCAACATTTTCAGTCTTGGTTTTAGTAGATAATAGTGCATTATATACAACACCATATGGATCAAGGTCAGGCTTAGTAAACAATACGCCATTTATATCCTGTCCAACACCATTAGCCATTACACCCTTTTTTGCATTATTTGCATAATGAGAAGGATAAATCATTGGACTAATGCAATAAATATCTTTACCTACCTCTTCAATACGTTGTCCAATATTTTCACCATCTACTTTGCTTTCAGTTATAATAGCGAAAACATCAGCTGAAACAGGAGTTCCTAGCTCATCATGAAGCTCCTTTTGAGCTTTTGCAAGAAAACCGTTTATAGCTTCAGCCTTTTCAGGCACATTTGGTCCATAATTAAATTCTCCCTTTCTTCCAGTTGGGAATCTAACATAATCAAATTGTATTTCATCAAAGCCCTTCTCAATGGCTTCTTTTGCTATAGCAATATTATAATCCCAGGTCTCTTCCATATATGGGTTTGTCCATGAAGTTTCACCATTTTCCTTCCAAACTTGACCTTGAGCATTTTTTATTGCCAAGTCAGCTCTCTTTGTAGAAAGCACAGGATCTTTAAAAACTACTATTCTACCAATAACATAAATCCCATTATCGTGGAACTTTTTTACTAATTTTTCTGCATTATAGTACTTAACAATATTCTTAAATTCCTTTACCATAGGTACGTTTGAATCATAGTTAACAATACCATCTTCTTTAATGTCAACTACAACGGTATTGAGTTCAGTATTTTTTGCAATCTCAATAATGCTATCAACCTTTTCTGTCAGGCTTGCAGATGCGCCGGACAAATATACCGCCTTAACCTTAACTTCCTCAATGCTTGGGCTTAATTGTAGTGGATTAACCTTTGTAGCTTCCTTATCCTGATTTTGCTCAGTGCTAATAGCTTGTCCAGTTGTTTTATCTGTACTATTGGCAGCACCGCTATTTGTATGCAGTGAGCTACTCGCTTCTGCAACTTGACTATTACTACTTTGACTAATTTCACTTGTTTTATTGCCCTCATTGTTTTGACCTACAAAAAACATTACACTAAATGTTGATAATACGACAACTACTAGAACGGTTACTGAAATTAGAATTTTTGTTTTATTGTTCATAGCTACCCCATAATTCCATTATTTTTTTATATAAAATAGTATAATCAATTCTTAGCACTATATATTCATAAGTAAATAATTAATTTGTCCCAATATAAATATATAAAAGATATTAAAACATATGAAAATAACTGTATACTCTCTTGGACACATAATGAATTATACAGAATAAAGTAGAAAAAATCAAACATATGTTGATATGTTTGATTTTGAAGTAATATATTAGTAATTGAAAAGTAATATACAATGTTTACCTTAAAACATTTGGATTTACTATATTTACATTTATCTGTGCCAAAATACTTGTTGGCTTTATCACAGTACCCCTCTTATCTGAATTTATGTAAAAATTAATCCGATAGGGGCTCATATCTTTAGTACTATAGAACTTGTTAATTCCTTCTGCTAGAGCTTCCTTTTTCGCAGATACCTTAACTTTAACGTCCAGCTTAATAGTTTGTCCCTTTAAATAAGTACCTTTTAGTTTT
Source organism: Bacillota bacterium (assembly GCA_023439045.1). GTDB lineage: Bacteria > Bacillota > Clostridia > Acetivibrionales > DSM-1351 > Ruminiclostridium. The sequence continues at coordinate 94,511 of JAEXOY010000013.1, forward strand.
ATGGTAGACGAGCTAGCTGTAGCGCTTGCAGTTGTCAGTTCAATTGCGCATGAGGTAGAATTCTTTTTGTCTGCCGAATAAGCAAATGCAGATACATCGTTGTGATTTATAACTTTACTCTCAAATGGCCTTGATGAATTATTTGAATTAACTAATAATTTATCGATATTAAAAGTTAAATTTGTTGTGTCCTCCTTCAAAACAAGCTCAATCTGTACTGGGACATATGCACCGTGTACAAAGGTATTAAGAAATCTAAATATATTATATTTTAATACACCATAGTCAGTAGAAATGTAACACTCAATTGAAGCAGATGAAATATTAGAAGCAGCTCCTTCTATATTCCCAAGAACAGGAATTATTTTATAGTAATATGTCACTTTTGTTCCAGGATTAGTATTTACAGCTGTAGCGTCCACATAGCTAGTAATGTCACCTGTAGTAGTTATCGCACTATATGGACCATTCAAGGAAGTACTGCGCAATATTTTATAACCAGCTGCATTTGGAACAGAAGTCCAATCTAGCTTAACCTGATTAGTATTTACTACACTTGCCCTCAAGCTGGTACTACCAAGGTTAGTCGCAGGCTCATTGCCCCAAATCAGTTGTCCGTCGTAGTAAACGCAAATATTTTTATTCTCTTTCCAAGTAGTAGCAGTAACATCATACGAATAATCGTCACTTTGTTTATAGTTTCTAATAGAATCCTCATTAAGAGTACCTGACAACGTTAAGTCCTTTTCAAAAGCAGGCTGTACTTGTATGTAATAACCGCTTCTGATAGAGTCTTTGACGTTAATAAAAACTGTATCGCAAAAATAATCAGCTTTGGATACTGGTGTTGGCATCTTTGTGAAATTTAATCTAACATAATCTGTTAATTGAATATTGGTAATTTGTTGCAAAGGATTAGCAATATCTATTGGATTTAATTTTGCGTCTGAGCTTTCCCGTTGTACATTGCCTTTTTTGGGCTCACCATTGATTGTAAACCAATATCGAACAGTTATCTTGCTCAAATCAAGCGGCAAAGACCCGTAATTATAGATTTTAAACCAAGGAAAAAGTCTGGGCGTCATATCACTCAAAACATTATTATTTGTGTATTGCAAGCTTATAACAGGCTTCCCTGTACCAACTACTGTAACTGTGTCGCTTGTATACCTATAATTACTGCCGGTTATACCTACTGCATAGTATGTATGAGTACCTGACCCTGTTTCAATAGTACTATAAGCACCACTATTAGCACCAGAAGAACAATCTTTATAGACCTGTCCATCTCTATAAATTGTTATCGACTTTAGGTTTGTCCATTGAATGTTAACATTATTGTTATTTGCTGAAACACTGATGCTACTATTATTTGCCAAAGCAGGAATACAAGAAAGAACAAGGAATGTTAAAACCAGTATTATACTAAAACTTCTTTTAATCATGGTTTCCCTCCACAAGCACTTCAATACTACTTTAAGTACTAATTAATTATAATTATAGTTAAATATCCCAATAATGTAAAGTGTTAAGTCATTTTGTAGCCTTTTGTACTCAAGTCTTCAACAACCATATTCCTACGATTTATAGCGAAACTTCCTTCCACGACTTAATCTTAATGTTTTTAACATTTGCAAGTCTAACGGTAGAAATAGTGCTATCATTTAATACGGTATCCCTGGGTGAATATTTAAAAAACTTTGTTACTTCCAGCGGTTTTTCACTCAACAAAAGGTCTAAAGTATCTTCATCATATTTTATTGTTGAGTCGCCTAAAAATACAATATTACCTCCAGCAATGAGAATCCCTTTGAACTTCGTTCCCTCTGTAATATATATGTCACCACTAGAATATACCACTCCCCTTATATATCCATCTGAATCTTTTGAGATAGCACCAGAAGAACCATTATTAACATTATATAAAGCTTGTGGTGATACAATAATATCTTGTGATGCCCTGTATGCAAAAACATTTGACTGTGTTATATATATTGCACCATCCGCCAGCGCGCTAACTTCAAGGCTATCGGACAGTCTCTTCTCAGGATCAATAGATTTCAGGTCAAAAGCAGGGTTATTAAAAAAGGATTTAAGAATATTTCTATAGTTTGATGATGCAGAGGCTACCTCACTTGTGTATTCAGTGTAGGTTTCTGAGAATCCACCAAACGGGCCATATATAGTATCATTCGCTGCAACCGCACCTCCGCACCAGCCTTCAAGTTTCGATTGGGTGTTAGTTGTAATAATAATCTCATCTGTATTTATAGTAGATGAATATCCTATACTATCTTTCCAAAAATCATCCCATATCTTTTTGAAATGCATACCCTTATCAAATATATTATATTTAATCTGAGTACCTGAGTTTAGTGCCCCCTCCATCATATAAACAGCTGATGGAGTTATCAGTGGTGACGTAAAATTGTAAGTTTCCTTCTGAAGCTTATGGGTGATACTACTTTCATTCACAGTTTTGTAGCTATTTGAGAGGTTGTCATACAAGTAAAATGTATTATTAGGAAAATTACCATCAATAAGTTGCTCCTCTGGGAAAACCCTAAATGCATCAGAAGGCTGACTGCCCGACTTCAACACCGAAATCCCCGAGATATAACTGTTATAAGGTGCAACTAGCTTTGTTAGCTCGTTGAAGCTAGTACTTCCTCCAACAAAAATACTACCATTTAACCAGAGCTCTGAATCTCCCCCTATAACAACCGCACTAGTTCTTGTTGAATCAGCAGCTATGCCCTTTTCAAGTCCAACTAACTTTCCCTGTTTACTTCTATTAGGTACGTTTCTAGAGTTCCATTCCCCTATTTTAACCAAAGAATCACTGGAATTCACAATTAAATCGTCTGTAAGATAAACTTTATTTAACTGGAAACTTGAAAAATGAGAGTTATTTTCTAGTGACACTGCTCTGGCATATAAGTCTCCACTAACGGTAATATCAGATTTATAGTACTTATTTGTAGCTATATCATATGTACCATATAAACTGTGTACATACGACATAGTAGCAACATTACCATTAACCATGAAAGACCCTGCTTTGTCTCCGAAAAATGATTCATTTAGGTTCAGCCTTCTTTTTAGAACTTCGTTATTTTTTAGGTTAGGCCCAATACTTGTGTCGTCCCAAATATTTGATATAACACCCGCCATAATTCCACCATAGCTGTAACCTGTTGCCTCAAAATTCTCCTTTCTAGAATCAGCACCATCGCGTGCAATTGTGCCAAAGCAGATAATATCGCCATCAATTGTAGCTGTTCCATCAACTGATATAATATTCTTCATAGCTATTATTGCTTTACTCATTAGATCAGGCTTATTGTTTTTATTTATTCTGACCTTCGTTAACTTTCCGTATGATACTGGCACTTGTTGAGTTCCACCCGACCCAGCATCTGTTAAAAAGCTTAGCTCTATTTCTATATTTCTCTTAATCTTATTATAGTTCCCTGTAGAAACCAGCTTTACACCACTCGTGCTTCCACTGTTGCTAATAAGACCCACTGACTGATAACTATATGTACCCCCAGAATTGTCAATCTTATTGGCATTATACATTTGGTCTGATTTCCAATTTGTACTTGCCTGAGTATTAATCCATGCGGTTATTCTTGAATAGAATTCTGCTAAATAATAGCTCTTAAAAATTTCATTCAATCTCTCATCATCTAAAACAGTGCCGTCTGAATGCTTAATTACATTATAAAAAATAGATCCATTATCCTCAATATCTGTTGAAACAAAGCCATTTACACCATTTTTCAAGGAAACTGAAGCTGCTGTTCTAGAGTCCTCCTGTACTTGTGCAACCTGCTCATCTATAATTTGAGCAGCTGCTTCCGCTCCAGCTTGTGCAGCCATCAATGCCTTACTTTTATCCGAATTCATTACGCTCAAACTCAGTTCAGAACCAGTGACAGTTATCACAGCAATAGCAGTAACTGATAGCAAGAATAACATAAACAATACCATTGTTAAGGTAGATCCACTATTCTCTTTTAGTATTTTTTTAAGGTCCATAGTTCTATCCCCTATTATTTCTTGACTAAGGTTGATTGAGAATAAATAACATTACCATTTTTCTTAATGTTTACAGTAATCTTAAACAATAAATTTAGTGCTCCTCCTGAATAAGTACTTGTATCGTAATAATTGACATTGAAATCAATGTCGGATCTGTTAAGGAAGTTTACTCCTGAATTTGATTGCTCGTCATTCATTACAAAAACATTAAATCTATTATTATAATAAGAATCTAATGTTTTGACATAAACTTTTATTTGTTCTTCAGGCAAGCTCCCGTTTGTATACTTAACAGTAAGTTTCACATTATTGGGGTCAATGGGGGTAAATGAATTGTATAAAGCAGCTTGGTTGCTTTTACCAAAGTAGTATTGGCAACCAAAGTTATAGTCAAGATATAGCACAAAGTTATCCAAAACACTAGATGCATTAGTAATGAATATACTATTTCCTACCTTTTGCCTTGTTCCTCCAACAATCCCATAATTAATGAATTCAATGGAATTTATTATGCCATCATTTGTTCCCTGATTAATAATAAGTTCAAAATCCGAGTTGTCACCAATAGCCGAATTATACGTATTTATTGCTGATGATGTTACACTTCCGCTGCTAATCTCCTCAATGGTATAGAAAGGAACAAGAACTGAGGAACCAGTTAAGGCATATTGCTGTTCAGCAATCGTTGATATAACAGCAGCTCGTGACTTAATCTCTTCAATTACCTGCTCTGACATAACTACCGCTTCTGTCTTTTCCTTTGCAGCTGCATTGTTCTGAACAGAAGATATAATGCTTCCTAAAAAAGGTATGAAAATTATACTTAGTAATGCCACTGATAGTATTACTTCAACTAAAGTAGTCCCTTTTACACTTTTAATATTTTTCATTTACAACATCACCAACCGTTTTACCTATCTTAACTCTAGGATTTTCATTGTTGTCATTAATAACCTTATAAATAAGTTTTAATTTAGTATTATTAACTATACTAATATTAACCCCTGCAGTATCCTCTTTTGAAATTCTATCGGAAGCTATAATAACTAAAACAAGCTCTCTTCCATTTGGAGTGAACTCCATCAATTCTTTATATTGATCATCTGGATAACTCTCATGGTCTGTCTTAAACTTGCAATAGAATTTTCCATTCTTTTGCTCAATAAATAACTCAACATTTTCAACATTTTTACTATCACCATATGCAATAGGATTCTGATACTTCTGCTTGTTTACAACATTTTTACTACTTACAGAAACGCTTGGAGCAAATCCATCCCCAAATTGTGAAGCAACGATAGAGAAGTCATACTCTAATTCAGCATTTGTTGAGGGCATATTGGACTCATTTGTTTTTTGACTCTCATCAAAATTGCCACTAATAATTTTATCCATAAATTCCAGGCTGGGCTGGAAAATATTCGTTGTTCCAGATGCTGGAGAAGGGAACCATTTGCCATTTGGAAGCAAATAATACTCACCAGCGCCACTATCCATTATTCCATAGAATTCTATAGTTGCCGTTAGCTTTAGTTTAAGATCAATTTCTTCAAGTTGTTTATCAACGTATTCATTTAATTCTCCTGATCCATATTGTATATCAACGTCCTTTAAATACGCTTTATTCCCTAGATTATTAAGTAGGTCAAAAAACTTTTTTATTTCGCTATTTGACCCTGTGGCATTTAGCTTAACAGGGACAAAGTACCCTGTTCCATTAGGTACTATAGATGACCCAGTAGAATTTTTAGTAGGTACCAGACCTAGCACACTATAATAATTAGCTATTTTTCTCTCCATTTCATTTTGTGGTTGCTGATTTTGCTGCTCCTGACTCTCAGTTAACTGATTACTGGAATCAATTGCAGACATTGTAGTTTGTAGCTGCCCTTGAATGGATGCTCCTGTTACCGTATTGACTTTTACAACCTGAATAGGCGAGAAGCTCAGAGAACTCAGCTTTATCCCCGACTCATCTGAAACATCTTTGATTAGTACCAATAACTCATCACAATCAATGTTAGGGGGATATTTATTCCTGAGATCGCTTAGCCTCTGAGTAATAATCTTAATCTCACTGTCTATAGAATTAACCATATTTTTATAATTCATATTAACAGCATACGTAGTATTAAAATCACTAATCTGAGTTTTTAATTCATTTATATTATCAACCTTAGGCAGTAATAAGAATTTTATGTACACTACTAAAAAAATTACGCTAACCAATAATATTAAGAGTCTCTTATCTCTTGGCGTGAGGTTCATTGTTTCACATCCTAATAAATTATTTTATGTATAGAGAATTTAATACTTTATCTATTTTCCTCGAATTGTTTGAAAATTCTAACGAATTCTCTAGATAAGATACAGTAAAAAGCTTATTTCCTTTTATTACACATATTTCTTTCAATCGGTACTCTATGCCATCGTTTGTATGGTAGTACATGTTTATATAAGCGTCATTCCCTCTTAACTTTGTTTTATGTGAAAAGATATTCTCATATATCTTACTTTCTTTCAGATTGTTAATTCTATCCTTGACAGAAACGTCAATTGTGCTGCTTACATCCGAAATAGAAATTTGTATGCTAGCTGGTGAGCCACTTATAGCATCATTCCTTGGCAAAATAATAATATTATTTTCTTCTTCAGCCTTTATCTCCCAGTCCTTTGGATAGCTAATGCTGAAGCTATGACCGAAGTTACTGTATGTCAAAAGCTGACTATCAACTAACCCAGAAATATTAATATTAAATATATAGCCGTTTCCACTCTGATTTTTAGTTAAGTCTATTAATTCTATTGATTCAAAAAAGTCCTCATTTTTAAGATTTCGTATATAGGAAGCAACTGTATATTCATTATTTGCTGCTCCTTTTAGTTTTATCTTTAAATTAGCATTTTCCGAAGATGTAGCCATGTTTGTTATAGTCAAATATTCAGGGCTTGCACGTTCTAAAACATTAATGATTTCAAATACATTGTTATTTAATGATGCTAATTTTTCACTTGTCTCCTCCCTGTGTTTAACTGCATTCTTTAGCGAGAGAAATTTATTTTCTATACTCACAAAGTCAGAAGTTTCGTTAACCTGTAACTGAATAGCATCTCTTTCCTTAGATAGTGACATTTGAAAAATAGTTGGGATAATATAGCCGGCGACAAAAACAAAACCTACTATTAATATTATAATTGAATAATAAGTCTTCTTAACTTTGTTCTTTTTATCTTCTATGTAACTTTTAGGTATTAGATTTAAATCCTTCAATATTTTAACCCACCTTGCTGTATTATAAGTTACTAAATGTCTAATTCTCAATTTTAGGAAGTCTATAGCTATTGCTCAGTTTTATACTATTGCTTTTGCCATAGCTAACCTCAGCGTACACTTTGATCACTTTTGTATCGGTCATGTTGCCATCTATAATTTGACCAATATCAATAGTAATAGCAGAAAAACTTGTAACTTGAACTTCTTCTTTATCTGTATTATCAAAGTAGTTTACACCATTTAATAATAGCTTTTTATTTATATAATCGAATATGTATGACTTTAGATTACTAGCATCATCACCTATCAAAATGCCAATTCCACTTGTCGTGGTAGCCAAATTATTACATCTAGCTAAATCCCCCATAATTCCATTGGAGTTAATACCATTTCCATAAAGGATTTGCCTAGCGCCTTCCTGGGCAATTACATTATCGGACTCCTTAAAAAATCGAGAGTAGCCTATATTGAATACCATAGATATTGGTGTTATAATTATCGCAAAAATTGCTAATGCGGTTACTAATTCGACTAGTGTAACACCTTTTTGACACCTTATATTCATAATAAATACCCCATTACATTCTAATAAGTCCACCTAGAGCATTTACAATCAAAGGATAATCCCTTTCAAATTCATTTATAGGTTTTTTACCCTTGTAAATAACATTATTGCTAATAGGTATGATTTTTACAGTCATATTAAAATAAGAAGCAAAAAAATGGCACAATCCACTTAATCTACTTCCACCGCCACAGATAAATAAACTGGACACGCGATTTGAATTATCTCGTGAATTATAAAATTCAATAAACCTGTTTATGTCTGAAACTATATTATTGAGAGCATTATCGATAGTTTCTGACAAAAAAGCTTGCTCGCTAACCACATTTGTATCTTCAAGTTTATATGGCGAATTATTGTCAATATTTGATAGATTGTTATATTTCACTTTCAGCTCTTCAGCTTTTTGTAAACTGATATTAAAGGAATTAGCAATCAATCTGTCAATATCTCCGCTTCCATTCAATAATATCCTGCTGAATTTCATGCAATCCTTATTAAAAATGCATACTTCAGTTGTTTCCAAACCTATATTTATTACTGCATATTCACCATTGTCAATTTCTTGGTTTATTCTGATTAATTTTAGCATGCAATTTGCTGGAGTATCTATCGCAAGCAATTGAAGTTTTAATAATTTAGATAGCAGAATATATTCTTCTAACTGCTTATTAGGAGCAGCGACTAGCAACAATTTAGACTGCATTGTTTCGCCTACAGTTACGTTTTCTAGCAGTTTAAAATCTAAGGTATAGTTTAACAAGTCTACAGGGAAGTACTGTTGAGCTTCAAATTCAAGCATTTGCAATATTTCATCATCGGTTGATATTGGGACTTGTATTTCTCTAGTAATAACACTTGTACCAGTAATATTTAATACTAATTCACCACTTCTAATCTTCAAGTTCTTCAGAGCAACAGAAATATTTAGTGCTAAGTCTTGAACATTTACTATAGTACCATCTTTGATACAATTTATAGGCGTGTCAATAATAGCATATTCACTAAGTAAAATATTCTTCTTTGACTTAACACCATAGGCAATCTTAGTTGTCTTATTTCCAATATCTATAGCAATTATTTTTCTCTTCATTATTTTTCCCCGGGATACTAAAAGATTTAATATAAACTCAAATAAAACTCCAAAATGTATAAATACAAATACTATGGGTTATTTGGCGGATATTTCTTCCCACAGTTTTAGCATTACTCTTACTAAATGTCACTAAATACTGGTACAAGGTCGAGATATATCAACCTTGTACCACAGCTTGTCCAAAGTAACGGCGAGCTTGTAATGGATTGTCCCTCAGGAATACGCGATATGCATACCATAAGGAAACAACCCATAACAAGCCGAAAATGAATATGTATAAGTAAACTAAAATCATTAGTTTAGAACTGTTAGACCTGAGCCGGTTGTAGTAACCTTACCGGTTGCCGTGTCTAGATACCATTTTGAATCTTTATTTACCTGAGATTCTGGATATTCTTTACCAACCAATTTTTCTTTTACAGCTTCAGGAATAGTTTTACCTCCTGATACTTGAACAATATTATTTGTCTCATCTACTTTTAAACTACCATCTGCTAGACACAACTGAACAGCAGTTTCTATAGATTTGGCTGAGGCTGCATCAGCAGCATCTCTTGATTTCTGTACCTGATTTAATACCATTGGTGTTGCAACAGCTGCCAAAATACCCAAAATAGCTACAACTACAATCAGTTCTGTAAGAGTATAACCCTTGCGACTTTTTACTTTTTTGCCTAGATTCTTGAAAAACATTAACATAAAAACTCCTCCTTAATTCTGTTTATATTCTAGCCTACCCCTTGATACATACTAAATATCGGAAGGATCATTGATACAACAATAAACCCTATCACAATAGCAAGCAGCATCATCATCAATGGTTCTAACATTGCGACTAATTTTGAAATAGATGTCTCCACCTCCTGATCATAGAACTCCGCCACCTTTTCCATGATTTCATCAAGTGAACCTGCCTCTTCTCCAACACTAATCATCTGGGTTACCATAATAGGGAATATGCCAAGCCTCTCTAGTGGACCCGATAATGAAGAACCTCTTTTTATATCTTCTTTAACTTTATCAAGACCACGAGAAACAAGTTGATTGTTTACAACCTTCTCAACAACTTCTAAGGACTGAATGAGAGAAACACCAGAGCTTAAAAGAGTACTCAATGTTCTTGTAAAGCGTGAAGCCAATATTTTCTGAACATTTTTACCAACTAAGGGCATTTTGTATAGGATATTGTCAATAAAGAACTTGCCCTTCTCAGAAGCTTTAAATTTTTTAAAACAATATGTAAAGCAAAAAATTACGGCTGTTAAGCAAAGCAAAAATAACCAATTGGTAAATAGCTCACTCACAAATAACAATATCTTTGTCGGCAGTGGTAATTCTCCACCTACTGATGCAACCATACCAACAAACTTAGGAACTATTACTATAATCATAAAGATAACCATTACTAGCGCGATACATCCAATTACTGCTGGATACGTCATTGCTGTAGAAACCTTTGACTTTATCTTATTATCCTTTTCAAACTGTTGTGCGAGCCTGCCAAGTACTACTTCAAGGGTTCCACTAACTTCTCCAACCTCTATCATAGATATAAATAGTACTGGAAAAACCTTGTTAAGAGCTTTCATAGATTCTGATAGTGTCTTTCCTTTTTGAACATCCTCATAAACCTTTGAAATAGCAGCCTTCAAGCTCTTATTCTCAGTTTGCTTTTTTAGCATGTCTAAACAGCCAATTACTGATACACCCGCATTAAGCATAGTCTGAAATTGTCTGCACAAAATAGCAAGGTCCATTGCTTTAACCTTTTTTTTGACTTTTAACTGGACCTCTTTACCCTTCTCAGAACTATCTACAATTGAGATTGGTATATAACCTTTTTCTTTTAGAAAGGTTACTACAATCATTCTATCCGAAGCCTCAAATGAGCCAACTATATTCTCCCCAGTATTTGTTTTGGCTTTATAATCAAAATTTGGCAAAAGCATCACCCTAATATAAAAAATAAAAACATAAAAAAACATAAAAATATATAAAAATATTTTAATATATAAAAAAATACATAATATATCTAGAATATATAAGATATTGTAATAAAATGTAGTATGATGTAATTATAACACATATTAGGTATATGTCTATATATTTAACATGTTATAATAATCCTAAAAGTCTCAGCAGAATATCCCGGTCTGCTGCGTGCGTTAATGCATCCTCCTTAGAAATGGTCCCTCGCATATACAGATTAGAAAGACTCCCGTCCATTGTCTGCATGCCAAATTTAGCTCCTGTCTGCAATTGAGAGTTAATCTGATATGTTTTACCTTCTCTAATGAGATTCCTAATAGCAGGTGTAGCTATCATTACTTCAATTGCAGCTACTCTTCCGGGTTTATCTAACCTTGGCATTAGCTGTTGGGAGATAACTCCCTGGATAACAGTTGAGAGCTGAACCTTTATTTGTTGCTGCTGATGAGGAGGAAAAACATCTATGATTCTATCAATAGTGTTAGCAGCACCAATAGTATGTAAGGTAGAAAGTACTAAATGCCCTGTTTCTGCTGCTGTAATTGCTATTGCAATGGTTTCGGTATCACGCATCTCACCAACTAAGATCACATCGGGATCTTCTCTTAATGCAGCTCTTAATGCAGCTGAATATGAATGCGTATCGTTACCTATTTCTCTTTGATTAACAATAGATTTATTATGTTTGTGCAAATATTCAATAGGGTCTTCTAATGTTAAAATGTGACAGTCTCTGTCATTATTAATAGTGTTAATAATTGATGCAAGTGTAGTTGATTTGCCACTACCAGTTGGACCAGTTACTAGGATTAGACCTTTTGTCCTCTTTGATAATTCGCCTATTACATCAGGAAGACCCAGCTCTTGCATGGATGGAACATCTATATTTACCATTCTTATTGCTGCACAACAGGTTCCCCGTTGCTTGAACACATTTGCTCTAAATCTACCCATTCCCTGGAAAGAGAATGATAAATCCAGTTCACCTAAATCATTATATTTTTCCCATTGTTCATCACTTAACATGCTTCTTACCAAACTTTCGGTATCAGTTGGTAGAAGCTTTTCATTGCCAATAGTCTTTAGTCTACCATTTATCCTTATAGTAGGTGGAATGCCCACTGTAATATGTAAATCAGATGCTCCATTATCTAAGGTACTTTGCAGCAACTCTTCTAAGCTCATATTTCCTCCAGAACCATATTTTTCTTGATAATTAGTCATTAGAATACGCAATTCTTATTAATTCTTCAACAGTTGTATCCCCATTTAAAACACTTTTGATCATATTATCGTGCAAGGTATTCATACCATTTCTAATAGAATAATCTCTTAATTCGTCTTCAGTGCAATGGTTATTGATCATCTCTCTATGCCTTTTATTTATTGTCATAACCTCATAAATTCCTTTTCTACCACGATAACCCGTTTTACTGCACATTGGGCACCCACGTCCCTTAGAGAATTTCGGTCTATATCCTTTTATACCTAAAACTTCAAGTTCCTCATCCGTTGCATCATATTGAATTATGCAGTTACTACACACTTTTCTTACCAAGCGTTGCGCTATGACACCAACAATAGATGAACCGACCATAAATGATTCTATTCCCATGTCAATAAGTCTTAATACTGAGCTAGGTGCATCATTTGTATGTAAGGTGCTAATAACTAAATGACCCGTTATAGCAGCTCTAACAGCGATCTCTGCTGTTTCTTTATCCCGAACTTCACCTATCATAATTACATCGGGGTCCTGTCGCAATATCGACCTTAATCCTGCTGCAAATGTCATACCGACTTTGGGGTTTACCTGAACCTGGTTAACGCCATCAATAACACATTCAACGGGATCCTCGACTGTAATAATATTTATATTTGGCTTATTTAATTCATTAATAGCACTGTAAAGGGTCGTTGACTTACCACTTCCAGTTGGACCAGTTACCAGTATAATTCCGTGGGGGTTCAACAACATTTTTTCAAAAAGTTCACCCTCATATTTATTAAATCCCAGTTGATCTCTAGTAAGTACAAACGCTTTTTTGTCAGCTATTCGAATAACAATCTTTTCTCCAAAGACAGTAGGTAAAATAGACACTCTAAGATCATATTCTTTATCATCAACTTCAACACTTATACGGCCATCCTGCGGGTGTCTTTTCTCAGCAATGTTCATTCCGCCAATTATCTTAATTCTAGCTGATATAGCAGGCATTATATCAATTTCAGGACGCATTATTTCTTGGAGTTGCCCATCAGTACGAAATCTTATCTTTATGTAGTCTTGAAATGGTTCTATATGTATGTCACTTGATCTATTCCTAACAGCTTGTTCTATAATAGAATTAATAACCTTTACAGCAGGTGCATTATTTACTTCGTCAGTTGACTGTTCGTCTACAGTTTCGGAGTATATTTTTAAAGTTGAACCTTGTTCTTTCTTAAACTCTTCAACTGCTTTCATTGTTTTTTGAGTACTATAATACTTATCAATTGCTTTATTTATATCATCATGACTTGCAATAACAGGCTGAATTTCCATTCCTGAATAAATCTTTAGGTCATCTATAGCGTATACATTTAGTGGATCACTCATAGCTACAGTAAGTATTCCATTTTCTTTCTTGATTGGTATCAGTCCATATCTTTTGGCTATAGACTCTGGAATTAATGTACACGATAATTTATCAATATTATACTTTTCAAGTTTCACATGTGGAATGCCAAGTTGGAACTCAAGTACTTGAATAATATGGTCCTCGGTAACATAACCCTGGGAGGTTAATATGTTACCAAGCTTATCGCCAGTATTCTTCTGTATTTCGAGAGCATTTGCTAATTGTTCACTAGTAATTATACCTACTTCAATAAGTAGATCTCCCAATTTTTTTCTAGATTGTTTTATCACGTCTTCACATCCGATTTAACATATTTAGTATTTTAGCAAGGTTATTTAAAACAATTAATGGATTTATTTACAACTTATCAGAAATAGAAATTACCATTTATTCAGAAATGAAAATATAAGTCTACTGAGGATTAATTAATATAAAAACTTACGTGTTATAGATCCATAATGTTTTAATATAAATATGCTTTGCATTTAAATACTTTAATCTCTATTGTAATAAATTACTTATATAATTAATGATATTAGTATAACACTATGTAATTGTAAATTCCAGAAAAATTATGGTTATTATACTTAATTATTTAAATTATATCAAATTAGTCTATATTTTTCATATTTTATATATCAAAATATTCCATATTTTAATATATTTATATATTTCATGCATTATTATTCTATATTTTTCTATTCTTCTCTAATATATCTATTATATTTAAATGTTTTTTACATTGTATAGTTAACGATATAGTTAACGAGCATCTTTTAAATTATTCGTAACAAACTACCACTAGATGGTACGCTCAGGCTTGGCATGACGCAAGTATAATATGCATCAAAAAAGCGCCCATTCTGGGCGCATACAAAAAAGCTACACTATATAATAGTGTAGCTTTGGCTCCTCAAGTAGGACTTGAACCTACGACCCTGCGGTTAACAGCCGCATGCTCTACCGACTGAGCTATTGAGGAATATAAATCTGGCAGATTCCTACTTTCCCAGGTCGTCTCCAACCAAGTATCATCGGCACTAGGATGCTTAACTGCTGTGTTCGGTATGGGAACAGGTGTATCCATCCCGTCATCTCCACCAGAAAATTTAAAATTGTGAAGGTTGTACCTTCAGAACTGAATAATGTATCGATTAGAAGATGTAAGCTTAATCTCATTTCTTAAGACTCGTCTTTGGCTCGCTTTCGCTTGCCTCTAACTCACTTTAATAATACCTGTTTAATTTGGGTCAAACCCTCGACCTATTAGTACCAGTCAGCTGAATGCATTACTGCACTTACACTCCTGGCCTATCAACCATGTAGTCTACATGGGGTCTTACCCTTACGGTGGGATATCTCATCTTGAGGTTGGTTTCACGCTTAGATGCCTTCAGCGTTTATCCGTTCCGAACTTGGCTACCCAGCTGTGCCTTTGGTAAGACAACTGGTGCACTAGAGGTTCGTCCATCCCGGTCCTCTCGTACTAAGGACAGATCCTCTCAAATATCCTGCGCCCGCGACAGATAGGGACCGAACTGTCTCACGACGTTCTGAACCCAGCTCGCGTACCGCTTTAATTGGCGAACAGCCAAACCCTTGGAACCTGCTACAGCTCCAGGATGCGATGAGCCGACATCGAGGTGCCAAACCTCCCCGTCGATGTGGACTCTTGGGGGAGATAAGCCTGTTATCCCCAGGGTAGCTTTTATCCGTTGAGCGATGGCAATTCCACTTTC